>VBIL01000128.1 GCA_005879975.1 Chloroflexota bacterium | reverse complement strand
CTCCCCCACCGGGCGCACGCGATGAATGCGTTTGTCCATCGGGTTGTCCGGATCGAGCCACTGCGAGTTCTGCTCGTAGCCGTTGAAGACGAACGGCTTCCCGATGAAGCCCTCGCGGATGAGCTCGAACATGTACCGGACCGCGGGCGCGTAGCGAAAGGTCAGACCGACCTTCGTCTTGAGGTTCTTCGAGCGCGCGAGGTCGTGGGCGCGCCAGACGTCCTTGTAATCGTGGCAGACCGGCTTCTCGACCAGCACGTGCTTGCCCGCCTCGAGCGCCGCGAACGTCAGCTCCTCGTGGCTGTCGCTGCCGCCGCGCGTGACCACGTCGATCACATCGATGTCCCGGCGGCTCAGAAGCTTCTCGGGATCGGTGACCGCTTCGGGGATGCCGAACTTCTGCGCGGCAGCGTCGGCGAGGTCCTGGTGGAGGTCGCAGACCATCACCACATCGCAGAGCGGAGAGCGCGTGAAGCCGGGAAGGTGCGCGCTGTTCGACCACCTGCCCGCGCCGATGACGCCGACGCGAAGCTTCTCTTTGATCATGACGCGAGCGGCAGGTCGATCCAGCGTCGTTGCCGATGGGAAAGCGCTACCGCGTGATCGTGCCTCGTGGTCACGCCGCGAGACGCTTCACGATTGGGGCCATCTTCTCCATCTCGGGTTCGTTCCAGGTGAAGTACGTCGCGCCGAACTCCTGTCGCCGCTTCATCAGGCTTTCGGTGATCTGATCGACGCTGCCGAGGAGCGCATACGGGCTCCCGAGAAGGTCCGCCGCGCTTACTTCCCACCGCCGGCCCAGCTCTGCTCCAGCAGACTCCGGTCGGTCCGTGACCGAGGCGGCGAATATGCGCAAGCCTAGCTCGACCTGTTGCAGGCGGCTTCCGGCGCCTTCGCGGACCCAATCAAATCGACGCCGAGCAGCCTCACTGCTGATATCTGCTCGCGACTGGTCCCCCACGACGTGCGCCGCCCCGAGATTGGTGTGAACGTTGACGACATCAGCGAGCTGGCCCGCAAAAGTCAGTAGCCGATGCGATCCGCCACCGACGACGATCGGCGGGTGAGGTTTCTGCACGGATCGCGGGAAGCAGGTCGCGTTCGTAAGTCGATAGTGAGGACCGGAATGGGTGACGCGCTCTCCCGAGAGGAGATCGCGGATGACCGGAAGCGCTTCCATCATTCGCTCGACCCGGACGCCCGGCCGGTCGTAGGGGATTCCAAGCTGCTCGTAGTCCGTCGTCAGCCAGCCGGCTCCGATCCCCAACTCGAGTCGTCCGTTGCTGAGCCAGTCCAGGGTGGCCGCCTCCCTCGCAACCAGGAGCGGATTTCGCCAGTCGTTCGCAAGGACCATCGTACCGACTCGGATGGATGTCGTTGACATCGCGAGGGCGGTGAGAGCGGGCAGCGGGGCGAGCTGATCGCCCATATGGTCGACGATCGTGACCACGGAGTAGCCGAGACTCTCAGCGCGCTTGGCCTTTTCGATCCAGGCGTCGCGAGATTCGGCACCTGTGAGCTGAACACCGAAGCGAAACGTGCGCTCCCCCAGGTCAGCCACCCTTCCTCCCTACCTTAGGTCTTGCGCTCCATCTGGACGCCTGTGCCGGCAAAACACATCACGAACTTGAGTGCTTTGCTTCCGGTGTTGCGAATGCTGTGGAAACCGTCGGCCGGCGACATCACGCAGAACGACCCCGCACGGATCGGACTCGACTGCTCACCGACGCGCACCTCGCCCTCTCCGTCCACCACGAAGAAGCCCTCCTCAACGTAGCGGTCACCGATCCTGTGTCGGTGAACCGGGATCTCCCTGCCGGGGTCGATCTCAACGGCGCCGAATGACAGCTGCGCCGATCCTTCCGCCGCATCGAAGAAGATCGCCCGGCGCACGCCAGGGACGAGGTCGGCGAGCGGCTTGTCGGCGCGGTTGGTCACTCGCATGAAGGTCTCAGCCGACACGCGCCGGCGCGGAGGGAACACGGGTCTCCGCAGAGGCTGGTATGGCCTCCGCCTTGATCCCGGCGAAGAACCGCTGCGCAGCCGCCACCCCGACGCCAAGCTCGATGGTGCGCCCCGAGTAGAACAGAGCGAGCTCGGTGCCGGCGAGAGTCGCCAGGACCTCCAGCTCATTCAACGAGCCGAGATGCCCGATGCGGAATACACGGCCGCGAAGCTGGCCGAGGCCGACACCGAGCGCGAGGTTCAGCCGCTCGGCAGCCACCCTCACGACCGCCGTGGAATCAAGCTCGTTGACTGCGACCGCCGTAAGTGAGTTCGACGCGCGCGCGGGATCTCCAGCGAGCAGCGTCAGCCCCCACGCCCGCACGGCCTCCCGCGTTGCTTGAGCAAGACGGGTGTGCCGCGCAAAAACGTCATCGAGCCCTTCTTCGAGCAGCATGCGCAGTGCTTCTCGAAGACCGAAGAGCAGAAGGGTGGCGGGAGTGTAAGGAAAGAACCCCTGCTGCATGTCGCGGATCACCGGACGCCAGTCGTAGAAATATCTCGGAGTTCGGTTCTTTCCCGCGGCCTCGAGCGCCCTTGGTCCGACGCAGAGGATGGCGCCGCCTGGCGGCAACATGAGGCCCTTCTGTGTACCGGTCAACGCGACATCCACCCGCCACTCATCCATGCGGAAATCGATCGATCCAAGCGAGCTCACGACGTCGACGAGGAGCAGAGGATCGCGCCCGGTGCGGTCGATGCCCCGCCGCACCGCGGCAAGATCCGTCGTGACTCCGGTCGATGTCTCGTTATGGACGATCAGGACCGCGCGGTGCTCGGGCTTGAGGTTGGCTTCGATGTCGGATTGGGTGACCGCGTCACCCCATCGCAGCTTGACCTCGTCCACCTGCATGCCCAGCTGGCGCGCAGCTTCCGCGTATAGCCGCGCGAAATGACCGTTCTCGAAGCTCAACACGCGCTCGCCGGGGCTCAGGGTGTTGACGAGGGAAGCCTCCCAGGCTCCCGTTCCGCTGCCCGGGAAGATCACGGGCTCGCCCTGCTCTGACTTGAAGACTGTTCGGAGGCCCGCCCGAATCTCGGCGACGAGGCTCGGCATTTCCGGCCCGCGGTGATCCGGGACGGGCCGGTCCATCGCTCGGAGAACCCGCTCCGGAACGTTCGTCGGACCGGGAATCTGCAGAAAGTGACGACCGGAAGTC
>VBIL01000001.1 GCA_005879975.1 Chloroflexota bacterium | reverse complement strand
CGATTGTTTACAGTTCCGGCGCGCTGACGATGGGGTAGATCGGCAGACTTCGCTCCGTTCCCGAGTCGCACATACCGACCATCGGCGCGAGGCGCCGGCACGATCACGCGCATTCGCCCGAGAACGCTGAGGATGCCCCGCCAAGGAGGGAACACATGAACCGCACCGCTCGCCATCTTCGCCTCGCGACCGGGTTTCTCGCCGTGCTCGCGATCGCAATCGGCGCGTGCACTCCCGCACAGCCGCCGGCAACGGGCGCCGGCCAGGGGCCGACATCGGGTGGCACGGTCATCTACGGTCTCTCGACCCCGTTCGACACACTCGACCCGACGGTGACGACGTTCTCCGTCGTCGGCAAGATCGGCTACCACGTGTTCGATCCTTTGGTGTGGCAGAGCTCAGCTGGGAAGTTCGAAGCAGGCCTCGCCGAGTCCTGGCAGATCTCGCCGGACGCGAAAGCGTACACGTTCAAGCTCCGCAAGGACGTGAAGTTCCATGACGGCACACCGTTCAACGCGCAAGCGGTGAAGTTCACCTTCGACCGGATCGTCGATCCGGCGTCGAAATCGCAGACCGGGATCTCGCTCCTCGGCCCGTACGACGGCACCGACGTCGTCGACGACGCGACCGTCCGTGTGCGATTCAAGACGCCGTATGCGCCGTTCCTCGATTCGGTCTCCGTCCCGTACCTCGCGCCGATCTCGCCGGACGCGGTGCGCAAGGCCGGCAAGGACTTCGGCAGCACCGCGCTCGTTGGCACCGGCCCATTCAAGTTCCAGTCGTACAGTGCCGATTCCGAAGTGGTCCTCGTCCGCAACGATGATTACAAGTGGGGGCCCGCGTTCCTGAAGAGCCGTGGCGCTCCATACCTCGACAAGATCATCTGGCGGATCATCCCTGAATCGACGACGCGTATCGCTACGGCCGAATCGGGGGAATTGACATTCGTCGAGGACGTGCCGACTCAGGACTACCAGCGAGTCAAGTCGTCCGGCAAGCTCGCCGTCCTCGATCCGGTCCAGGCTGGCTCGGGGCACTCGCTGATGATGAACGTCGAAAACCCGCCGCTCGACGACGTCAAGGTGCGCCAGGCAGTCGAGTGGGCCGTCGACAAGAACGCGATGAACCAGACGGTATGGAACGGGGTGTTCAAGCCCGCATGCAGTCCCCTCACGTCGAACGTCCTCGGTTACGACGCCAAGATGTGCGACAAGTACAAGTACGACGCGAGTCGAGCAGCGGCGCTCCTCGACCAGGCCGGGTGGCGGATGAACGCGACGACCGGCGTGCGCGAGAAGGGTGGCCAGCCGCTGAAGCTCGGCCTGTACTTCCGGTCAGACTCGGACAACTCGCGAAACATGGCGACGTTCCTCCAGGGCGCCCTGAAGCCCGCGGGGATTCAGCTCGACCTCCAGGGCCTCGCGCGCGCCGGCTACTTCGACGCGGTGCGCGTCGGGAAACACCACTTGCAATTCTGGTGGGAGTCGCACGGCGACCCCGACGTGCTCCGTATCCTCGTGCATTCAAGCAACGCGGACGGCGGGACGAACCGCAACCGCTACAAGAACCCGGAGATGGATCGGCTCATCGACGAGGCCGCGGCCCAGACCGACGTCGAGAAGCGCAAGGCGCTGTACTCGCAGATCCAGAACAAGCTCCTCGATGAGGCGGTCATGGTGTTCTTCGCGGAGCCGCTTTCGATCTTCGCCTTCCAGAAGACACTCCGTGACGTGACCGTGGATTGGTCGGGCAACTACCCGTTCTTCCACACGGCGTTCCTGCAGAAGTGACCGTGCGAACCGGCGGAATGGCGACGAAGATGTGACCGCTTTCATCCAGCGGCGTCTGCTGCTCGCGGTCCCGACGGTGTTCGCCGTATCGGCCGCGGTCTTCCTGATGCTGCACCTCATCCCAGGCGATCCGGCGTCGATCTATCTAGGGGACAACCTTGCGACGCCGGAGCGCCTGGATGCGATCCGCCACGAAATGGGACTCGACCGGCCCATCTACACCCAGTACCTCGACTTTGTCGGACGAGCGCTGCAGGGCGACCTCGGCCGGTCGTTGCAGAACGGGCGACCAGTCGCGTTGGAGCTCTCCGAACGGCTGCCGCGGACTGCGGAGCTCGCGGCGGCGGCCTTCGTCGTCAGTGTCGTGTTCGGCCTCTCTCTCGGCATCCTCTCGGCGCTGCGCCATAACACCTGGGTCGACACGTTCGGGATGCTCGTTGCGCTCGTCGGCGTGTCGATGCCGATCTTCTGGCTGGGGCTTCTCGCGATCCTTGTCTTCTCGATCCAGCTGAACTGGTTCCCGGTGACCGGGCAGCATGGCATCGCGAGCCTCGTGCTCCCGGCGACGGTGCTGGGCGGCTCATCCCGGTGGTCACGGTGCTCGGACTCGAGGTCGGCAGTCTCCTGAGCGGCGCGGTCATCACGGAGACTGTCTTCGCTCGTCCTGGTATCGGGAAGCTCATCGTCGACTCGATCCAGAGCAAGGACTTCACCGTCGTGCAGGGCGGGGTGCTGTTTGTCGCGGTGGTGTACGTCGTCGTTAATCTGGCGGTCGACGTTTCGTACGGGTTCCTCGACCCGCGCATCCGCGTTTCGTGATCGTCGGCCGCGAATCGCGGTACGAGATCGCCGCCCGCGATTCGAGCAACCCCTCCGCCCTCCGCGGTCTCTCCAGGCCGCCGAGCGGCCTGTTTCGCGATGCGCTCCGGCGGCTCACCCAGAATCGTGGCGCGATCGCGGGTGCCGCCGTCCTCGCTGCGCTCGTCGCACTCGCGGTATTCGCGGACGTCATCGTCCCCTACGACCCCACGCAGATCACCGCGGGTGACCGCCTTCGCCCGCCTGAGCTCGCGCATCCCTTCGGCACCGACGCGTTCGGCCGCGACGTCCTCGTCCGTATCATTCACGGCTCGCGGATCTCGCTGCAGATGGGGATCATCTCAGTGGCCATCGGCGCCGGCCTCGGGGTCACCGTCGGACTCATGTCGGGCTATTACTCGGGGTGGACCGATCGCATCATCATGCGGGGTATCGACGTGATGCTCGCCTTCCCGGGCATCCTGCTCGCGCTCTCGGTCATCGCGATCCTCGGCCCCGACCTCAACAACGCGATGATCGCGGTCGGCCTTGCCGCGATGCCGCACTACACCCGTGTCGTTCGTGGGTCCGTGTTGGCCGCGCGCGAGCTCCAGTACGTAGAAGCCGCCCGCGTCGTCGGCTGTCGCGATCGGTCCGTGATGTTCAGTCACATTCTCCCGAACGTGCTGGCTCCGGTCATCGTTCTCGCGACGCTCGGCGTCGCGGGCGCGATCCTCGCCGGCGCCGCGCTCAGCTTCCTGGGCCTCGGTGCGAAGCCGCCGAGCCCGGAATGGGGCGCGATGCTGAGCGAGGGCCGCGCGTATCTCCGCGCGGCGCCTTGGATCACGACGTTCCCCGGCGCGGCGATCATGGTTACGGTCCTCGCGATCAACCTCCTCGGCGACGGACTGCGTGACGCACTCGATCCGCGGATGCGCCGGTGAGCACCTTCGAGATCCTGCGCACGCTCTGCGAGCTGCCGGGCCCCGGCGGTGACGAGCGCCGCGTCCAGGAGTTCCTGCGCGAGCGCTGGAGCGCGCGCGGATTCGAGGTGAGCATCGACGGCGTGGGCAACCTCGCCGCGCACGTCGGAGGGCAGGGCCCAAAGCTCGCGCTGTGCGCCCACGCCGATGAGGTGTGTCTCGCCGTGCGCCACATCGACGACGACGGCTACCTCTGGCTCTCGAGTGGGCAGCGCGATATCGAGGCGCGACCGTCGCTCCGGTCGCCGTACTTCCTGCCGCTCGGCCACCCGGCGCTCGTCATCACCGACGGTGAGCCGGTGCCCGGCGTCTTCGCGACCCTCACCGGCCACATCCTCACCAAGGCTCAGCGCGACAAGAAGGAGCTGGACTGGAACGACATCTGGGTGGACGTCGGGGCGCCGAGTCTCGGTGCTGCGGAAGAACGCGGAATCCGCGTCGGTGATCGCGTCATCTGGTCCCCGCCGACGCGCCGCGTGGGGGACTTGGTCTACGCGAAAGCGATGGATGACCGCGCCGGACTGGCCGTGCTCGATCTCTTCGCGCAGCGCGCCGACCCGCGCGCGTTCGCCTACGACGTCTACCTCGTCTCGACCGTTCAAGAGGAGCTCGGCCTGATCGGCGCAGCCTCCGTGTCGCGCAGGCTCGGCTGCGAGCTCGCCATCGCCGTCGACATCGGCCTGAGCGGCGACGTACCGGGCGTCGATCAAAAGGACGTCGCGACGCGCGTCGGCGCGGGCCCGATCCTCGTACACAAGGATCTCTACGCCTACGACCGCGCGCTCATCCGCGAGCTCGAGCGCGCCGCCGCCGCCGCATCGATCGCGGTGCAGCACGCGGTGTACGTGATCTACGGCAGCGACGCCGGCGAGTTCGTGCGAGCCGGCGTTCGCGCAGCGCTCATCGCGATCGCGACGCGCTATACGCACAGCCCATTCGAGGCGGTGCACCTAGGTGACATCGACGCCGCCGGCGCGCTCGTCGAGCGGTTCGCGCGCGGCTCGTGAGCGGCCGCATCGCGCCGGCCCATGTGATGCGGGTCACGGACCAGGTCGTCCTCGTGACCGGCGCGGCGCGCGGGCTCGGATGGGGCATCGCCAGGGCGTTCGGCATGGCCGGCGCGCGGGTCTGCGTAACGGACATCAACGATGAGGAGCTCGCGCGCTGCGCCCAAGGCCTTTCCGCCGACGGGACGGAGTTCGAGACCCGTCGGTCAGACGTCGCCGATCTCGCCGCTTGCGAAAGCGTGGTGAAGAGGATCGTGGATCGCTGGGGCCGCCTCGATGTTGTGGTGCACAACGCGATCTATATGCCGCTGGTCACTTTTGATGCGGTCACGCCGCAGGAATGGTCGCGTCAGATCGATGTGGGCATCGGCGGATTGTTCAACTGCACCTATGCGGTCTGGGCTCAGATGAAGGCGCAGGGCGGCGGCCACATCATCGGCGTCGCGAGCGGCTCGAGCGTCCGCGGCTACAAGGAAGAAGTCGCCTACTGCACCGTCAAGCACGGGGTCGAAGGCTTCGTCAAAGCGCTTTCGCTCGAAGCGAAGGCACACAACATCGCCATCAATACGATCGGTCCGGGTGCGCGTATCAAGCCAACGCGGATCACGTGGGCGGAGCACGATACGGCGACGGAGGAGCTACGAGCGAGCTGGGCGGATCCGGTCGAGCTCGGCAAAGCGTGGGTGTGGCTCGCCGCACAACGACCCAGCCGGTTCAGCGGCTACCGATTCGACGCCGCCAAGATCATCGAGACCGTGGCCCGGGAGGGCGGCGACTTCGAGTTCGCAGTCGAGAAGGTCACGCTCTATCCCGAGGATTTTCGCGCGCGTCAGGATTGGTACCGCGACTACAAGGATTGAAGCGCGATCGGAGGATCTGCTCTTGAAGACCATCTATGAGTCACTCGCGTGGAAGGAAGTTCGGCTGACCGCTCATGCGGCCGCCCAGCACATCGCGCTCAAGTATGGCGAAGCTGGGGCGACCGGTACACGCGCGACCCTCATCGCCGGCACACACGGCGACGAGGGGCCCTGGTCAGCCCTGGCGATCAAGCTGTTCTGCGAGAACGCCATCGGGGCGCTCAAGGGACGCCTGCGCGTGATCTTCACGGCAAACGCGCTCGCGGCCGAGGTCGAGCGACGCAACTCGTGGATCGATTCCCCGAACTCAGTCGATCTGGACGGGGTCTTCCCCGGCAACCCCGAAGGCTCGCACAGCGAGCGCGTCGCGGCGGCGATCGCGCCGTTGATCGCCGACAGCGATGTTGTCATCGACCTCCATGGCGGCGGCACCTGGTGTGTCAACGCCTTCGTAAAGCGCTTCGAAGGATCGGAGCAGCTCGCCGCCGATCTGGGTGCGCCCTTCATCAGCAACGCTCCCAACAAGCCGGGCGGACTGACGACCTACGCGAAGTCGCTCGGCATCAAGGTCGCGAACGTCGAAGTGGGCGGGCGCTCGAGCCGGGAGATGTACTGGACCGAGCGCAACGTGAAAGGCCTCGAGCGCGCGCTCGTTCGCCTCAGTGTCCTCGACCTGGCTGCTCCTCCCGCTCCGGCCGAGAAGTCCATTGATGTCGGTGCCACGGCACCCATGCGTGCGAAGGTGGGCGGTATCTTTGTGCCCACCCTGCGCGAAGATGCTGTTGGCACCATCGTTCCGAAAGGCACCGAGATGGGCAAGATCCTCGATCTGCATACTCTCGCCGAGCTGCAGACCTTCACGGCTCCCCACGAACAGACCGCGATGATGCTGATGCGGCCTCAGATTTGTACCTTTGAGGGCTCAGCTCTGGTCTATGTCATCGCGAGACCGACATAGCCACGTTCTCGACTCCTCACAACAGCGCGAACACGAGCAGGTGCTAGCTCAACACGGCGAGGACTCGCGTCAGTTCGTCAGGATGCTTCCCATACGGGTTGCTCGTTCTGGTGACGAGTCGCTCGGTGATCAGCGAAATCGGCGCGGTGAGCTCAGATCGCCGTGGACTTACCGGTCGCGGACATGCCGGTCAGGAACACGCGCTTCACTGCGGCGCCATCGCCACGTGCAGGTCGCGACCGACGATCGTCGAGAGGCGCGCGACCTCGACCTCAAGCGCCTTCCGCGGCGGCCTGCCGGTTTCCTTGAACCAGCCGACGCGTACTAGGTCGCCGTCCCGAGACCAAGTGCCGGACACCACGCCGCCTGCCACCACGACCGGCGCGATCCAACCGCTTTGCAGACTCACCGCCCTGCGTCGCGCAGCGGGTATGACGTGGCCATCTTCGGTGCCTGGACCCAGCACGTACTGGTCGAAGCCCGGCAGAAGGCGCACCGCACTGGTGGGCTTCGTCGACCCGAGATCCTCGAGGTCCGCGGCGAGAACGTGCCGGCGTTCGCCGTCCACCTCGACTTCACCCAGACGATCGCCGAGCGCGCTGAACCAGGTCCGAAGCTGTCGCGCGCTCACCCTGCCGCGAGACAGCCAGTTACGGAAGTTCTCGATCGTTGCCGGCCCGTAGGCGCGGAGGTAGGCGACGATCACGACGGCCGCCGCCTCATCGGGCTGAGGCAGGGCTGCCCAGCGTGAGCTCGCGTCCTCCGGGCGCATGAAGGTCGCGCGATTCCCTCGGCTCGGTCCGAAGCAGAGGTCACCCTGCCACGCGTACGGCTTGAGGAGCGTGCCCCACCCCGAGCGGAGCGCCTCGCCGAGGTGACCATAACCGCGTCGCGTGATCACCGCAGCGATCAGCTCCTCTCGCGTAAGGACCTTACCATCGAGCGTCTCACGGACGACCTCGCGAAGAGCATCGAGCTGCTTCGGCGTGACGCCGAAGTAACTCTGCCAGCTGGGGCGCTCCCATGATCGTCCTGACGC
Source organism: Chloroflexota bacterium (assembly GCA_005879975.1). Lineage (GTDB taxonomy): Bacteria > Chloroflexota > Limnocylindria > P2-11E > P2-11E > 3-1-20CM-2-70-9. The sequence goes on along the minus strand of VBIL01000001.1, from coordinate 6,447 downwards.
CATGAGCGAGAGGTACGTACCAGCGTCCTCCGGAGTGAGCAGATGAAGCGTGCCGCGCATCGCCCAGGTCTTGATGAGGCGACCCTCGGACAGCGCGCGGCTGACCTCGCCAGGTTGCGACTTCTCGCGCCGGACGCGGACGGCGAGCTCGGCCGACGATGCCACTTGCGCCTGGACACCGCAGAGGCGGCGGACCACAGCGGCGACAGGCACCCTACCGACCGGATCGAGCAGCTGCCGCTCCATCCGCCACGCGAGCGCCTGTCGCCAACTGATCTTCAGTGCCGTACCGCGAGCGTACCGTGGCCAGCCGCCTGTCACGCGCGGGCAACGGCTGTGGAAACCGACTGGACCCGGATCGTTGCGCTCTACGATGCGCTCGCGCAGCTTGTGCCATCACCTGTCGTTGAGCTGAACCGCGGGGTGGCGTGCTCGCGAGCGGTGCGTTGAGCACGCCTGGTCAGATCGTCATCCTGAACGGTGCGCCACGATCCGGTAAGTCCAGCATCGTCACCGTGATCCAGGAGACCTTCCCGGGACCGTGGATGAACCTCGGTGTGGATGTGTTCGTCAGGCACGTCACGCCGAAGCGCTACCGACCGGGAATGGGCTTGCGCCCTGGCGAGGAGGGCCATGCACTCGAACCTCTCGTCCCGGCGTTCTACGCGGCGATGTATGAGTCGATCGCCGCTCACAGCCGTTCGGGTCTGAACGTCGTGGTCGACGTCGGCCACCACGACCAGGAGATCCTTGCTGACTGCGCGAGACGTCTTTCAGGATTGCCTGTCCTCTTCGTCGGCGTTCGCTGTCCGATCGAGGTCGTCATGGAACGACGTAACAATGGTCAGATCGGGCGAGAAGGCGACTACGCCACAGGCTCGGCCGATGAACCGATCCCGCCTCCGGTCCGGCTATGGCAGGAGGAAGTTCACGTTCCGGGCCTCTACGACCTCGAGGTCGACACGTCGCTCCTGACGCCGGAGCAATCCGCAGATCTCATCCGCCGGCGCCTCGAGGATGGAGCTCCGCCGTCCGCCTTCCGGCGACTCGCTGAAGGAATGCGCTAGGACGCATCCGTTCGTACCTCGGTCCTTTCCCCAGGCGCGAGGACACGCACCTCGGTCCCCGGGGCGCGTCGGGCGACTTCCCGAGCGAAGTCGAGCGGTGGCTTTGCCAGAGGCAGCGGCCAGATGCGCGCGAGCGCGAACGGATAGAACGTCCCCCAATGGATGGGGATCGCGACGCGCGGAGCGATGCGGACGACCGCTTCCGCGGCACGCGCCGGATCCATGTGCCCTCCACCGAGGCGCGGGCCCCAGCCCCATACCGGGAGAAGCGCGACATCCACATGGCCGGCGAGGTCGGCCATCTCGGGAAAGAGGTCGGTGTCCCCGGCGAAATACACACGCGACGAACCGACGATGTGGAAGCCGAGCGCTTCGCTCGCTGGTCCGAACGGTCGGCGCCCGCCGTGATGAACCGCCGGCATCGCCGTGATCCGGACCGGGCCGATCGCGATCTGCTGGCCTCGTGTGACCTCGACGACCTCGTGATGTCTTTCTACGAGGCGGCCAAGCCCCGCGGGGACCACCGTTTGCGGCCGCCCGCGTAGCCTGCGCAGCGATGGCAGGTGCAGGTGGTCGTGATGGGCATGTGAGATCAACACGACGTCGGCTTCGATCCCTTCGAGCATCTCGTCGACGGCATCAGAGTGCCGATGCAAGGGGCCGAGGCGATCGACGAGCAGCGGGTCCGTGAGGATGCGGATCCCATCCAGCTCCAGCAGCACCGTCGAATGGCCCAGGTAGCGCAGGCGCGCCGCGGCACCGATCGTCGAAGCGTAAGGCCGTGAGGCCACTACGGCGGCTCGCTGCGCTCTACGCGGTCCAACTCCGTTTGTTACGGCGATGGAGCGGCGGTCCAGCGACGCTTCTCGTTCGCGGCGTGCTGACCGTCGCCGTTTCTGCGGCGGCCTTCATCGTGACCGCCTGGCTCAGTCCCGGCATCAGGGTCCACGACGTCCCGACTGCCGTACTCGCCGCCCTCGTGTTGGCCGGCGCGACCACCCTGGCGCGTCCGGTGCTGATCGCGCTCCTCTCTGGCGTGTCGATCCTTCTCACAGCGGTCGCGACCGTGGCGCTGCAGATCGTGGCCTTCTGGTTGCTTTCGCGCGTGCCCGGCGGTCTTGAGATCGCGCAGTTCGGCGATGCCGTGCGCGGCGCGCTCATCTATGCGCTCGGTACCGCGGTCCTCACCGCCTGCCTGTCGATCGGAGACGACAAGGCCTTCTTCGGAACGCTGGCCCGCCAACTCGCGATACATCACCGCAGCGTGGATCGGACCGACAAGTCCGGCGTCGTTGTGATCCAGATCGACGGTCTCAGCCACTCATTCCTGGAGCGGCAGCTCCACGCGGGTCGGCTTCCGATCCTGTCGCACTGGATCCGGTCGCGAGAGATGACCCTCGATAGCTGGCAGACGCTGCTCCCCTCGCAAACATCGGCCAGTCAGGCAGGGATCCTTCACGGCAACAACGACGGGATCCCCGCGTTTCGCTGGTGGGATAAGCGGACTGGGCGTTTTCTCGTCTCGAACCATCCGGCTGACGCGAAAGAGATCCTGCGGCGTGTCTCAAAGGGTGACGGCCTTCTCGCGAACGGCGGAGCGTCCATCGGGAATCTCCTCTCCGGCGACGCGACGCGCAGCTACCTCACCGCGGCGACGATCGACGACCCCGCTCGAGAGCTCCGCCGCAGCCACGTTCTGGATTGGTTCTTCATCAGTCCGTACAGCTACGTCCGTTGGATCGTCCTTTCGATCGGCGAGGTCTTCAAGGAGATCGTCCAAGCTCGCCGGGAACGGATCATCGGACTGACGCCTCTGGGCGAGCGCGGTTTCCCATACCCGCTCGCGAGAGCGGCGACGAACGTCCTGCTTCGCCATCTGACGACCGCCCTTGTCATCGAGGAGATGTATCGCGGCGCGCCGATTATCTACGTCGACTTCGTCGACTACGACGAGATCGCTCACCACGCCGGCCCAGACCGGGCGGAGGCCCGCGACGCGGTCGCCGGGGTGGACAGGATCATCGGCCTGATCGCGACGGCGGCCGCCGACACCCCCCGGCCGTACAAGTTCATCGTCCTGTCCGATCACGGCCAGAGCCCGGGCGCGAGCTTCCAGCAGCGCAGTGGCAGGACGCTCGAAGCCCTCGTCGAGGCACTGACCGGTAAGGCGTCCGTGCGGGGAGCCACGGCCCATGTCGAGCACTGGGGTCGCATCACGCCGCTGGCCTCGGAAGCCTCTCGCGTTCAGGGTCTGGTCGGGGCGCTCACCGGCCGATCTTTTCACGACCGCGCCATCGGAGGAGCGCAAGCGGAGGACCCCGAGGACATCGTGGTGGCCGGCTCGGGCAACCTCGCACTCGTCTCCTTTCCGCGTCTCCCTGGCCGCGTCTCGTTGGAGGCGATCAGAGTCTTGTATCCGGAACTGATCGGCGGTCTGGCTCGGCATCCGGGAATCGGATTCGTCATGGTCCGATCGGACCAGTCGGGCGCTGTCGTGATCGGCGGCTCCGGCGTGAACTATCTCCGCGACGGTCGCGTCGAGGGTGTCGACCCGCTCCGCGCATACGGACCGCACGCAGCTGCGGCCCTCAAGCGCGTCGATGCCATGGCCGAGTGCGGCGACCTGGTGATCATCAGTCAGGTCGATGTCGACGCCGGCGCGGTCGCGTCCTTTGAGTCCCAGATCGGAACGCACGGCGGGCTGGGTGGAGAACAGACCCGTCCGTTCGTGGCGCACCCGGCTGAATGGCGGATCGACGAACCGATCATCGGTGCGACCGCGCTGCACTCACAGATCAGGGCGTGGCTCGCGCGTCTATAGTGCGTGTGCTCCGAGAGGGGAGGGTTTTTTCCGATGAACTCTGATCTGACCATCTCACGCCGGCGGTTTCTCCAGTCACTTGCAGCAGTGGGCGTCGTTGTCGCATGCGGCCCGACCGCCGCCCCGACTCCCAGCGCGAGCTCGAGCGCGTCGGCGGCGGCCGCGACCGCGAAGCCCGTCAGCATCGAATGGTGGCGGCGCAACTACACCCCCGGAAGCCAGACCGCCGAGACGATCACGTCCGACGCTGCGGTGAAGGGTTGGAGGGAACGCAATCCGAACTTCACGATCACGATCCAGGGCGGCCCGTTCGGGCCGGAGACCGACCAGAAGTTCGACATCGCGATCCTCCAGGCGAAGGCCGGACCCGATGTGTTCCACACCACAGGTGGTGACGTGCTCAAGTACGCCGCCGCGAGTCAGCTCTCCGAGCCACCCCTCACGGACGCGGAGCGCAAGGACTTCAACCCGAGCGCGCTCCAGGCGACGACGTACAAAGGGAAGGTCGTTGCGTACCCCCTTTGGATCGTGCCGTGGTTCGAGTACATCAACCTCGATCTCTTCAAGGAGGCTGGCGTCACGCCGCCGAAAGACGGGAACTGGACGTACGACGAGTTCTTCGCCGCGGCGAAGAAGCTCACATTCAAGCGGGCGAACGGCAAGCAGGCCTACGGCTTCGCGCACGCGAACGACGAGTTCGCATTCATGCTCATCGATGGCGGGCGGCCGTACGACAAAGACGTCAAGACGTGGACGTTCAACAGCGCCGACGCGGTGAGCGGCCTCGAGAAGTGGGTCGCGCTGGCGCAGGCCAAGGTCATGCCGCCGGACTTCCTCACGCTCAACCCCAACGACGCACAGGCGCGCTTCCTGAGCGGCGACATCGCGATCCTCCAGCGCCCGAGCGCGATGATCAACGTGCTCAACGCCGATAAGAACTGGGAGTTCGGCAAGAACTGGGACATCGCGAACTTCCCGAAGGCCAAGGGCGATCAGACGGCGTGGGGTGGCGTCGGTTTCATCGCAGTGCGCGAGCAGCAGGACGCAGACAAGAAGGCCGCGGCGCATCAGTTCGCCAAGTACCTCACCGGCCCCGACATCGGCCCGGACCTCAAGAAGCAGACGCCGCCGGTCGAGTACTGGCTCGCGCCGGCCGGTCGCACCTCTGCGGCCGGCATCTACGGTGACTACCACCCGGCGAAGGCGAAGGTCGCCAAGATGGGTGCGTTCACGTACGTGCTGCCGAATGTGAGCACCTGGTCGGAGATCGATCAGAAGTACATGCGGCCGGCGCGCGATGCGGCGCTCGAGGGCAAGAAAACGCCGAAGCAGGCGTTGGACGAGGTGACATCGGCCGCGCAGCGGCTGCTGGACGAAGCGAACAAATAGCTTGAGCGCCGCGCTGCGGCGTCACGGCTGGTCGTACCTCTTCGTCCTGCCGACGTTCTCGCTGTTCGTCATCTTCACGCTCCTGCCGGTCGCGCAAGGGCTCGTCCTCGCGCTCCAGGACGCGAGGGTCACCGGGGGAAGCTTCATCGGCCTCGCCAACTTCGGCACGCTCGCCGACGACCCCGTATTCCGGCAGGCCCTCGGGAACACCGTGCTGTACGCGACGGTCGTGGTCGCGGCGCAGGTCACGCTCGCGCTCATCGTCGCGAGCCTCATCCAGCCGCTCGGTGCGAAGAGCCGGGTCTTCTATCGCGCGCTCTTCTACTTGCCGCTCGTGAACTCGGCGATCCTCGTCGCGATGGTGTGGCGCTGGATCTTCAACCCGAATCCGTTCGGTCTCGCGAACGCCACACTCGGCACGATCGGCTTCGGGCCATTCCTATGGATCGGCAGCTCCGATCAGGCGCTCCTCGCGGTGATCCTGAGCGCGGTCCTCACGATCCCCGGTGGTGGCGTCGTCCTCTATTCCGCCGCGATGGGCTCGTTGCCGAGGGAGCTATACGAGGCCGCGGACCTAGAAGGCGCCGGCCCGTTCGCGAAGTGGCGGCACATCACCGTGCCCCTTTTGCGGCCGACGACGCTGTACCTGGTGGTCGTCTACACGATCCTCGCGTTCCAGGTCTTTGAGCGCGTCTACATCATGACCAATGGCGGCGGTCCGAATAACGCGACGATCACGATCGTGCAGCTCATCTACAGCACCGCGTTCCAGTTCGGCCGCTACGGTCTCGCGAGCGCGATGGCGGTCGTGCTCTTCGCGATGGCCATGGTCGTGGCGATCGCGCAGTTCCGTTCGCTCCGGACCGATGTCGAGTACTAACCGCCTTCCGGTTCACGTCCTGCTCGTCGCGGCGGGCGTGCTCTCGCTCTTTCCCCTCTACTGGCTCTTCCTGACCTCGCTCTCGCCGACCCAGTACGTCGTGCGGGTGCCGCCGGAGGTCGTGCCGCGCGAACTCACCTTCGGCAACTACCAGCGGCTCTTCGAGACGACCCCCATCGTGCGCTGGCTGGGGAACACCGTCGTCATCGCGGGCGTGATCACGCTGTTCCACCTCCTCTTCGACAGCATGGCCGGGTACGCCTTCGCCAAACGCCGCTTCCCGGGGAAGG
>VBIL01000132.1 GCA_005879975.1 Chloroflexota bacterium | reverse complement strand
GCGAGCAGCCAACGCCCGCGCAGTGTTCGCCTTGCCGATCGTGAGGGCTATCCGCGGACGTCGAGTCACTCGGTCATGGTATGGAATCGCCGAGGCTCGCGCGGTCGATGAGCTCGATCAATATGCCCCCCGAGGCCCGCGGGTGGATGAAAGCGACCATCCCCTCGGCGCCGTGGCGTGGCGCCCGATCGATGAGCTCGACGCCGTCGCGATCGAGCGAGCGGAGCGTGGCCGCGAGGTCCTCCACCACGTAACACACGTGATGGAGCGTCGGCCTTCCCTGCTCCGCGAGGAACCTCGCGACGCCCGACTGCTGGTCCGTCGGCTCGATCAATTCGAGACGCTGTCGCCCCTCGCCGAGGAACGCCACGCGCACGCGCTGGTCCGGAAGCTCGCGCACGGGCTCGGCGCGTAGCCCGAGCGCGTCGCGATAGAAGGGAAGAACTTCGTCGATGCTCAGCACCGCGATACCCACGTGATGCAGCGACCCCAGCTTCATGTTCGAGGGGGGACGTATGTGCCGAACACCTCGCGCAGATCGGCGCAGATCTCGCCGAGAGTGACGCCCGCCTCGACGGCGGAAAGAATGAGTGCGACGAGATTTGCCGTGCCCCGTGCGGCGGTGACCAGCTCGGCACGCGCTTTCTTTGCGCGCCCGGCGTCGCGGCTCGCGCGGAGCCTGGCGAGGCGGGTCCTCTGGCGTTCGACCACCGTTTCGTCGACGCGAAGGATGGGTAGTGCGGGCTGCTCGCCTTCGGCGCGGTACGCATTCATGCCTACGATCACCTTCTCGCCGCTTTCGACCGCCCGCTGCTGCTTGTAGGCGGAGTCTTCGATCGCGCGCTGCTGGTATCCGCGTTCGATCCCAGCCAGCGCTCCCCCCATCCGATCGATCGTCTCGATCTCGGCCCGGGCTCGCTGCTCGATGTCCGCGGTCAAGGCTTCGATCGCGTAAGCGCCGCCCAGCGGGTCGATCGTCTCGGCCACGCCGGACTCTTCGGCGATGATCTGCTGGGTACGGAGCGCGATGCGGACCGATTCCTCGGTCGGCAGGCCGAGCGCCTCGTCGAAGGCGTTCGTGTGCAGCGACTGCGTCCCGCCAAGCACCGCGGCGAGCGCTTCGATCGCGGTGCGGACGATGTTGTTCTGAGGCTGCTGCGCGGTGAGCGTCGAGCCCATGGTCTGCGTGTGGAAGCGGAGCGTGAGAGCCGCCGGCGCCTTCGCTCCATAACGGTCGCGCATGATGCCGGCCCACAGGCGGCGCGCAGCGCGGAACTTCGCGACCTCCTCGAGGAGGGTGGAGTGGGCGGCGAAGAAAAAGGAGAGCTGGGGCGCGAACCGATCGACCTCGAGACCTCGCTCGACCGCCGCGTCGACGTACGCGATCGCATCGGCGAACGTGAAGGCGAGCTCCTGCACCGCGTCGGCGCCCGCCTCACGGATGTGGTAGCCGCTGATCGAGATCGGGTTCCAGCGCGGCAGCTCCGCGGCGGAGTACGCGATGAGATCAGTTGCCAGGCGCATCGACGGACGCGGCGGGAAGATGTACGTCCCGCGCGCGATGTACTCCTTGAGGATGTCGTTTTGCGTCGTGCCGCCGATACGCTCGGGCGCGATTCCCTGACGCCTGCCCACGGCGACGTACATGGCGAGCAGGATCGTCGCGGTCGCGTTGATGGTCATGGACGTCGTGACCTCGTCGAGCGGGATGCCCTCGAAGAGCCGCGCGAAATCTTCTAGCGAGCTGATCGACACGCCGACCTTGCCGACCTCGCCCGCCACACGCGGGTCGTCGGCGTCGTAGCCCATCTGCGTCGGAAGATCGAACGCGACCGATAGACCGGTCTGGCCATGCTCGAGCAAGTAGCGGTAGCGCGCGTTCGACTCCTCCGCGGTCCCGAACCCGGCGTACTGGCGCATGGTCCAGAGTCGCCCGCGGTACATCGTGGGTTGGATCCCGCGCACGTACGGGGGTTCGCCGGGTAGCCCCGGATCGGCGCCGCTGCCGTCGAAGAGGGGCGGAAGCGGCGCGCCGTACGTGGTCTCGAATTTCGCGCGCTCCGGGATCCGTTTGGTTGCTTCCGCGTAGGTGGTGCGTTCCCATTCGGCGCGGTCGCGGCTCTTCTTTCGCACGTTTGCGATGGTACGCGGGGGCTATCGTCACCAAGGTGCTGCGCTTTCTCGCGTTCGCGGTCTTTTCGGGAGCGCTCTCGGTCGGCCTGGGCGTTCGCGCGAATGCCTGCTCATGCGTGCAGCAGACCGGAGCGCAGCAGGCCGCACGAGCGGACGTGGTGTTCCGGGGCACCGTGACGGTCATCGAGCCGCCGATCACAGGCTTGGTGATCTCGAGCGCGGACCCGATGAGCATCCGCTTCGCGGTGGAAGCGGTGTACAAGGGCGACGCGACGCGGACGTACTGGGTCTCGACCGAGCGATCGGGCGCGAGCTGCGGCTTCGACTTCCTCGTCGGCAGGCAATACACGGTCTTCGCTGGTGTCCGGGAAGACCGCGTCCACACAGACATCTGCTCGGGCACGATGCAAGGTGGGCGCGATCCGGCATCCATCGGGCTGCCCGCCGGACGCGCACCCCGGGAGGATCCGCCGTCGACCGCGCTCATCGCGGTGATCCTCATCACCTTCGCGGCGGCGGCCGCGGCGGCCATCGGCGCCGCTTACCGCGGACGGAAGACGAGCGTCCCGTCGAGGTGACCCAGACGATCGCGTGAGAAGCGCATCGGCTTGTAGTCGCCGGCCGCCCAGAGCTTTGTCTGGTCGCCCCAGTACCTCGATCCGGGCTGACCGGACTCGCCCTCAGGTGTGATCGACAGCGACGCGTCGAGATCGGCGAGGTCCGTGATCATCCGCTCGGAGGGATGGCTCGAGACGGCGAAGGGTGCGCCGATCGAGTAGGCCTCGTTGTTCACGGAGTAGCCGTCGCCGGGGCGCTTCAGCGGACCGATGTTGAGCAGGAGCGCTAGCGGGCCGATCGCGAGGAGGTGTGCGAACGTGACCGTGTGGATGTCGCCCCATCGCCAGCCGCTCTGATCGGCGCCGAAGCGCGCCGCGAGGTCCTTCGCCGCGTCGTCGAGCGCCCGGCCCGCGACCGCGTCGCGCCCCCTCAGCGTGGTGTCCCCGATCTCGGAAAACCACGCGTCGTTCGGCCGTCCAATGAGCTGATACAGCGCGAAGGTGATGCGAGCGCCTGCGGCGTAATCGCGATAGAGGTTCGCCCCGAGCTTGTCCTTGAAGACGCGCTCGCACATTCGGACGAGCCAGGACGGGGACGCGGCAAGGATCGCGTCGCGAAAGCGCGCGACCGGAAGCGACGTGAAATCGGTCTGCAGCGAACGCATCGCGGCGAGGTCGGCCCTCGCGGCGCTCGCAAGCCGCTGCGCGATGTAGGTCGCGCGGAAGCCCGGGTCCCACTCGCCCTTGTAGCCGACGCCCTCGGGGTCCTGCGTCGGGCGATCGTTGGCGTTGATGACCACGCCCGCCGAAGGGTCGGCGATGCTTGGATTCGCCTCGCCCGGCAGCACTCCGGTCCAGTCGTACTCTCCGGTCCATCCCGGGACAGGCATCTGTCCATCACCTTTTCGCGCGGGCAGCCGGCCGACGAGCTGATAGCCGATGTGCCCGTCGACGTCCGCGTAACAGGCGGACACCGCGGCGCCGCTGAAATCCGCGACCGCGATCCGGAACTCGCTCCAGTTCGGCGCGCGCGCGAGCTCGAAGACGAAGTCGAGGAGACGACCGGGATCGAGCGCGGTCCAGCGCAGCGCCAGCTGGGCGGTCTGGCCCGTGAGGATCGGCGTGACGATCGGCCCGTGCCGCGTGATCGTGACGTCCAACGTCACCGGATCCGCACGACCTTTCACGTTGATCGTCTCTCGGACAACGGTCGCGGCCTCAAACGACCCCTTGTACTCGTAGCGACGAGGGTCGGTCGGGTCTTGACGCTCGACGAAGAGATCCTGTGTGTCGGTGTAGGCGTACGTGAAGCTCCAGGCGATGCGGTCGTTATGGCCGATGACGACGCCCGGGATGCCCGCGAATGAGAAGCCGACGAGCTTGTACCCGGGACCGTCAAGACCGATCTCGTACCAGATGGAGGGATTGCGAACGGCGAGGTGCGGATCGCCGGCGAGGAGTGGCCTGCCGCTCGCGGTCCGCGAGCCGGCGAGGGCCCAGCAGTTCGATCCGTTCCCCGCGCCCGAGCCGGGAAGGATTGCATCGAGCGCGAGCACGCCGGGACCCGATGCACCCGGAGAGAGGAGCGGCGCGACCGCGGCCCACGCCCGCTCGTCGATCGCCTGCGCGCGACCCGACGGATCGGGCATGAGCGTCGTGAGGACACCGGTGCCGAATCGGTTCGCGAGGCTCGCGCGAAGAAGCTCCTGGGTGTAGTTGCCCGCGGCGTCGTACACCTGCAGCTTGGCGACAACGATCGAGTCGGTCGCCGTCCAGAGGTAGGGTCGGTATCCGAGAAAGACGAACTCCATCGGCAGTGACTCACCGTGTCCCTCGAGGAACTTGTTCACTCCGTCCGCGTAGGCCTGCAGCGCGTCCCGCGTGTCGTCGCGAACGATCGTGAGCTCCTGCGCGGCGACGCGCGCAAAGCCAAAGGTGCGCATCTGGCGGTCCGCCTCGAGTCCGGGCTCGCCGAGCACCTCGGCGAGGCGGCCGCTTCCCGCCCGCCGGTACAGGTCCATCTGGAAGAGGCGATCCTGCGCGGTGACGTAGCCCTGCATGTAGAAGAGGTCGTGGACCGTCTTGGCGTAGATGTGCGGGACGCCATAGCTGTCGCGGAGGACCTCGACGCGCTGATCGATCCCCAGGAGGCGGATATCGCCCTCGATCGTCGGGAGTGGTCGGTAGATGAGGATGAGCACCGAGACCACCAGGCTGGCGACGAGCAGGAAAACGATCGCCGCCGCCCCGACGCCGGCCTTCCGGCCGCGGCTCATTCGACGATGACCAACAACACGGAGCCGCCTTCGACCTTCGTCCCCGCTGACGCCGCGATACGCGTCACCCGCCCGCGCGCCGGAGCGCGGAGCTCGTTCTCCATTTTCATCGCCTCAAGGATGACGAGCGGAGCGTCACGCTCCACCACATCACCCTCTTTCACATGCACCGCCTTGAGAAGCCCAGGCATCGGCGCGCGGAGCTCGACGCGTCCGGTTCGCGCTACTGCGGTGCCGCGCCTCGCGCGCAGCGCGCGCTCGTCGATCACGCTCGCAAGCACGTCACGGCCGT
>VBIL01000131.1 GCA_005879975.1 Chloroflexota bacterium | reverse complement strand
GGCAATGGACGATCGCACCCTCCGCATCGGCGTCCTGCTCGCCGCGCACGTGATCTTTCTCTCGGCGGCCGCGTTGCGGATCATCCGCGGGCAGCGGAGGCACCTGCTTCGCTCGCGTGCGGCCTGGTGGCTCCAGTACTACCCACCTCTGGTGTGGATTCCGTTCGTGGTCGCCTACGTGCTGCCTCTCAGCATTGAGCTCGCCTACGGGCTGCAGCTCGCGGGCGTCGTCCTCGCGGTCGGATCCGCGCTCTTCGCGGCGTGGGCCATGTGGTCACTGGGCCGCAGCTACGGCATCCGCATGGATCTCTTCGAGGGTCATCGGCTGGTGACCGAGGGACCGTACCGCGTCGTACGGCATCCGATGTACCTGGGCATCCTCTCCTTCCACATCGGCGCGATCTTCGCGCTGCAGAGCCTGCTGCTGCTCGCAGCGACCGCGCTCTACGTCGTGCCGTTCACGGCCGTGCGCATCGTCGCGGAGGAGCGCGTGCTCCTTCAGGGTTTCGGCGACGCCTACGGCGCGTTCGTGCGGCGTGTCCCCGCGCTCGTTCCCTTCGCGCGCTAGCGGTCCGCGACTCCGGCGCGCTCCAGCGCTTCGCGCAGGGAGGCGACGCCGCTCACCTCGAGCCCGGTGCCGTTCAGGTCCGAGAGACTTGCCGCCGGGACGACGGCGCGCTCGAACCCGAGCCGCTCGGCCTCCTTGAGTCGAGCTGCGATGCGCTGCACGCGGCGGAGCTCACCGCCCAGACCGAGCTCGCCGACGAACACCGTGCGTGGATCGGCCGGCCGATCGCGCAGCGCCGACGCCACCGCGACGGCGAGTCCGAGGTCCGCTGCGGGCTCGCGGATACGCAGGCCACCCACGAGGTTCACATACACGTCATGGCTCCCGGCCGACAGGCCGGCGCGCTTCGCGAGCACGGCCAGCAAGAGAAGCACGCGCTGAGGGTCCGCACCGTTCACGGTGCGACGCGGCAGGCCGAAGCTCGTCGGCGTCACGAGCGCCTGGACCTCGACGAGCAGCGGACGCGTTCCCTCGACGGTCGGGACAACGACGCTGCCCGCGACGCCGCGGCTGCGCTCCTCGAGGAAGACCTCCGATGGATTCGCGACCTCGCGCAGGCCGGTCTCCCCCATCTCGAAGACTCCGACCTCGTCCGTCGAGCCGAACCGGTTCTTCGTCGCTCGCAGGATGCGGAAGGCGTGGAACCGTTCACCCTCGAGGTACAGGACCGCGTCGACGATGTGCTCGAGGACACGGGGGCCGGCCACCGCGCCCTCCTTGGTGACGTGGCCGACGAGAAAGATCGGCACATCCTCGCCTTTCGCGAGCTCGAGCAGCCGCGCCGTGCACTCGCGCAGCTGGGAGACCCCTCCGGCTGCGGACGCGATTGCGTCCGAGTTCATGGTCTGGATCGAGTCGACGACGACGAAGATCGGGCGCGTGCGGCGGATCGCCTCGATGATCGACCCGAGATCGGTCTCGGCGAGAAGCAGAATTCCGTCGCCCGCGATGCCGAAGCGTCGCGCACGCATCTTGACCTGCGCCGCTGACTCCTCACCCGAGACATAGAGGACCGTGCCCTTGGCTGCGAGGGCTGCGGAGGCCTGCATGAGCAGCGAGCTCTTGCCGATGCCGGGATCCCCGCCGAGCAGCACGCACGAGCCCTGGACGATGCCGCCCCCCAGCACGCGATCGAATTCACCGATCCCGGTCTGAAGGCGCTCTTCCGCGTCTGCGGGCACGTCGCCAAGCGCGATCGGTGCTCGCGGCGCGCGCGCCAGGCCGCGTCCTTTGGCGGGCGCGACGACGCGCTCCTCGACGAACGTGTTCCAGCCGTCGCACGACGGACACCGGCCGACCCACTTGGGCGACTGGAAGCCGCACTGCTGGCAGACGAACGCCGACTTCGGGCGAGCGGGCATAGAACCAAGTATCGACCCGAACTTGACTTAGGCGGATCGTGCGCTGAACTGTCGCCATGCCACTGGACGCGCACGCGCTACATCTGGCGATCCGCTGGCTCCACGTCGCGGCGATGGCCACGGCCTTCGGGGGCGCCCTCACGGTCTTCGCGCTCTCCGCCCGGACGCGGAACGCCGGTCTCGACGCGGCGCTCGTCGAGATCGCGCTGCGCTACGAGTTCATGTTCTGGCTGGCGGCGGGCGTCCTCGCGATGACCGGCATCGGAAACCTTGCGGCATTCGGGACCGGGCTCCCGCTATCGCGAACCGACTGGGGGATGACATTCGTGCTCAAGCTCGGGTTCGTGCTCGGGCTCATCGTCCTTTCGCTGCCCCGTACGCTCGCGATCGCGCGGCTCCGGCGAGCGGGAAGCCAGCCTCTCACCGAAGCGCTTCAGACCAGGCTCCGCGCGATGTACGGAGGGACCGGTGCGGCGTTCGCCGTCGCCCTCGGTCTTGCGGTATGGCTCGCGCACGGCTAGTCGCGCCCAAGGGCGGCCTCGTGGAATGGTCGCTTGCGACCTTCCACGCCTCTGCGTTCGTGCTCGCGATCGTCTTCTTCCTCTACTCGCGCGATGCGCTCGGCCCTGCGCTCGGCGGGCTCAACACCCTCGTCGGGCTCGGGCTTTTCCTCGCGCTCTGGGCGACCACGTATCTCACCACGTGCCGCGCGCTCGAGGGACTCGACCTTCTCAGGGAAGGCGACCAGGTGCTCTTCGCACGAAGGGCCTTCCGCTGGGGCGCAGCGAACGGGATGGCTTTCCTAGGCGTCCTCGGCGTCGTGTTGATCGCTTCGGCCGTATTCGTCTCCCCCACCGTGTTGCTGCCGGTGCTCTTCGTCGCGCCTTTCGCCCTGCTGATCTCGGCGGTCGTCGGAGCCTTGGTTGGACTCATCTTCAGCGCGGTCGACCTTGCGCTGCTGGCTCTGGCGCGCGGGGCGCTCGACGTGCGCTGAGTGGAAAGGCGCGCTTTCCCCTAGTTTTCCGCGCGTGCCCGCGCCGCCTCGCCAAGACGAGCTCGAACACCTGCTTCGCGGCGTTCCATTCTTCCGCGATCTGACCGCCCTCGACGCCGCGCGACT
>VBIL01000130.1 GCA_005879975.1 Chloroflexota bacterium | reverse complement strand
GACCTCGTTGTAGAGCACGCCGCCGTAGTAGGGCGAGCCGAACGAGTAGTCGCGGTCGATCACACCCACGGCCTTGAAGCGCGAGAGGCTCTTCACGATCTCGTCGGTCGCGAAGGGCCGGAACCACTTGAGGCGCACGAGACCGACCTTGTGGCCCTCCTTGCGGAGGCGCCGGATAGCCACCTTCATGGGCAGGGCGAGCGTGCCCTGGCCGAAGAACACGAACTCAGCGTCTTCGGTCATGTACTCGTCCAAGAACGGGCTTGCCCCACCGCGGCCGAAGAGCTTCTTGAAGTCGGCATGCGCCTCGCGGATGACGGTCTCGGCCTTGCGCATCGCCTGGTCGTTCTGCATGCGGATCTCCATGAGCCAGTCCTGGTCGACCTGCGGCGCGATCGTGATGGGGTTGTCCGGGTGGAGCAGCCGGTCGCCCAGGTCGAAGGGCGGAAGGAACTTGTCCACGGCCGCCTGGGTCGGGATCTTCACGATCTGCTGCGAGTGGGTGAGGAACGCGCCATCGAGCCCGATCGCGACGGGGAGCGACACGCGCTTGTCCTCGCCGACGCGCCATGCCATGAGCGCAAGGTCGAGCGCTTCCTGGGCGGTCTCGGCCCACGGGAGGAGCCAGCCGAGGTCGCGCACCGCGAGCGAGTCGTTGTGCTCGGTACCGAATGCGCCGGGGTCGTCGAGCGCGCGGTTGCCGCAGATCGCGACGACGGGGAGCCGGAGGCCGGCGGTCACGGCGATCGCCTCAAAGGCGTAGAACCAGCCCACGCCGGACGAGCCCACGAACACGCGCGAACCGACGGCGCACGCGTGCTTCACGATCTCGAACTGGCTGTGCTCGCCGTCGGCGACGATGTACTCGACATCCATCTTGCCGTTGGCGATGAGCTTCGCTGCGGCCTGCATCACGCCGTCGTACGGGCGGATCGGATACGCGGCCATCACGTCGACGTCGGCGAGCCGGATGGCCTCGGCGATCGCCTCGCAGCCGGTCGCGAGCTGTTCGGTCTCGACGTCACTCGATTCGCGCGGTTTGACTTCGACGGCCATTACTCATCACCTCCGGCGGCGGTCGTAGGGTTCGCGGACGGGTTCGCGTTGGACGAGCCTGCCTGGCGGGCAGCGGGGGTCCTTACTTGGGGGTTCGCCGAAACCCCGCTCTTTTGTTCGAACCATTTGTTGTACCCGTCGTGGTCCTTCTTCCAGAACTGCCACTTGTCGTCGTTGTCTTCGAACTTGAGCTCGTCGACCATGACGATGCAGTCCTTGACCGGGCAGACCTGAGCGCAGATCCCGCAACCGATGCAGGCCTCGTAGACCACCTCGTAGTGGCCTTCGGGCGTGACCTCGAAGCACTCGTCCGGACAGTCGAGCCAGCACATCGTGCACTTGATGCACGTGTCGAAGTTCACGACCGGGCGCAGCGTGCGTGCCGTGTACTTCTTGTACTGCGGGTTGCGCTCGCCGGGCTTGCGCGCGTCGACGACGATGCCGGGGCGCATCGTGGTCCAGCCCGGTTTCTCGAACTGGAGCACCTCGTGGCCGCTCGTGCCCTCGCCCGCCTTCACGGCGCGGAGCTTCGCGCCGTCGAAGCCGTACTGCGCGGACTGCACAGCCCCTTCGTCCTTGGTCTGTTCTTTGATGAGCGCCTTCACATCCTCGAGGCGGACCCAGTCCGGCACGACCTTCGCGAGCGCGCCCAGGACGCGGTAGTCGGTGTGGTCGTCCTTGAAGACCCACAGGCCGGCGAACGATGCGCCGCCGGGAACGATCACCAGGGTGTATGGCCGCTCGGCCGTGTCGGTCTGCGCGAGCACCTCCTCCGGCCCGTTCTCGCTCGTGACGAGCAGGAAGCCATCCTTGCGCACCGGCTTCCAGATGGGTTGACGACCGTACCAGGCCCACGACTCGACACCCTTGACGAGCGTGTCGTCGACGGCGATCGACACATCGACGACGGCCGGCTCGTACTTCGCCATCGACGCTTCGAGCTCGAGGTCGTTGATCGCGACGACCGCGAACTGCTTCGCCGGCACGCCGTTCCGCTCGGGCGAGTCGCCGTAGCGCGCGAACGCCGTGCCGGTGTGGCCGCGCTTGCGGGCGGCGAGCACGATCGAGCGGCAGATGCGTTGCGCGAGCGTCTTCTGGAAGATCCCGCGATAGACGACCTCGACGGTGATCGAGCTCTCGGTCTGCGTCATGTGATCTTGCCCCCTCCGATCAGGCGAAGGATCCCCTCGCCGACCGCCTTGATGTGCTCCGCGGCTGCGCGCCGCGCCGCGTCCGGATCGTGCGCGGCGAGCGCCGCGAGAATGCGGCGGTGTGCGTCGAGTGACGAGTGCGCGCGCTGGTTCGTCTGCAGCCACTGCTCGCGGGATTCGCGGAGGACGTCCCAGATCACCCCGAGAATCGTGGTGAGAAGCTCATTGCGCGACGCTTCGCCGATGAGCTCGTGGAACCGTGTGTCCTCTTCCGCGTACGGCTCCCCGGCCTCGACCTTTCGTTCCTGCTCGGAAAAGATCTCCCCGAGCTCGGTGAGCTGGGGCTGCGTGACGCGCTCGGCGGCGAGGGCCGCGATCGCGGGCTCGATCAGTCCGCGGAACTCGATCACGTCGGCCAGCGAATGGCCGCGGGCGATGAGGCTCGTGAGCGGTCGGGTCAGGTCGTCCGGCGAGGTCTGGCGAACGAACGTCCCGCCACCCGCTCGGGTCTCGACTACACCGAGAAGCTCCAGGGTGCGGAGGGCTTCGCGGACAGACGCACGAGAGACCTGAAACTGCTCCGCGAGCTGACGCTCAGGCGGCAGCTGGTCGCCCGCGCGCAGGTCGCCTTTCTCGAGGAGACCCTCGATCTGCTCGACGATCCCCTGATAGAGCCGGCTGCGCCGGATGGGTTCGATGACGGTCAGGCTTGCCTCCCCAGGCGCTCCATGTCGCGAAACGGACCGACATTCGTGCTCTGGTCAGGTGGTCAGACCAGACGCGGCAAGAGTAGTGCGGCGGCCTGGGAGGCGTCAACACGGACGAACGGAGGTGGGTAATGGACCCTCGGTCCACTCGTCGCGTCCCGCGGATCGCCTCGGCGCTCGCTGTCGTCGCGGGCATAGCCAACGTCCTCTCCCAGGCGCTTGCTTCGACCGATCTCTCCGGCCCGGCGGCCGTCTCGGTCATCGCCGGGGCGCTCGCCCCAACGCTCGCGATCCTGGTCGCCTGGTGGGTGCCTTCTCGGCCCCTCGGCGTCGCGATGCTGTCGGTCGCCATGCTCCTGGAACTGCCGGCGCTCGTAGCGGTCGGCAGCGCCTTTGCGCTCGCCGTCGAGTGCCTGCTGGTCGTCGCCGTCCTGGCGACGTATTTGGATCGACCAGAGCGGCCGCGCAAGCGGCGAGAGTTC
>VBIL01000078.1:13612-15390 GCA_005879975.1 Chloroflexota bacterium | reverse complement strand
GCGGAAGAGGGGCGCCGAAAGCGTCTGAAATACGGTGCGCGTCGGATTGAGCGACGCGTAGGGATCCTGATGGACCAGCTGCACCGCGCGCCGGAAACGCGCGAGATCGGCGCCCCGCGTCTGCCAGACGTCCTTCCCCTCGTAGAGCAATCTGCCGCCGGTCGGCCGAAGGAGCCCGGTGAGGAGCCGGCCGGTTGTGGTCTTGCCGCAGCCGCTCTCCCCGACGAGGCAGATCGCTTCGCCGGGATCGAGCGCGAGCGAGACCGCGTCCACGGCGGTGATCGGGCCGTCGGGAGTCTGGAACGTGCGGCTAACGCGGTCGAGCTCGATGAGAGCGGTCACGCGAGCTTCTCCGCTACTGGGATCTCCGCGTTCGAACCGATCACTTCGGCGACGTGCTGCCAGCGGATGCACGCGGCCTCGTGTTGCGGCGTGTCCACCGCGAGGAGCGGGGGATCGGCCTCGCGGCACGCGTCGATCGCGTACGGGCAACGCGGCGCGTAGGTGCAGCCTTTGGGAAGCCGGATGAGATCCGGCGGCGATCCCGGTATCGATGCGACGCTTCCGAGCGCGCCCGAAACGCGCGGCACCGCGCGGAGGAGGGCGACCGAGTACGGATGGCGCGGCCGGTAGAACATGTCGGCGACCTTCGCGTGCTCGACGACCCTGCCGGCGTACATCGTGATCATGCGATCGGCGAGCTCGGCGGCGATCGAAAGATCATGTGAGATGAAGATCATCGAGAAGCCGAGCCGCTGCCTGAGCTGACGGAGCAGATCGATGATCGAGCGCTGGGTCAGGATGTCGAGCGCGGTCGTCGGCTCGTCGAGGATGACCATCTGCGGCTCGAGCATCAGCGCGAGCGCGATGAGCACGCGCTGCTTCATGCCTCCCGAGAGCTCGTGGGGGAACGCGGGCAGCACGCGTCGAGCGTCGAGATGCACGAGATCGAGCAGTTCCGCCGCGCGTTCGCGGATCCGATGGCGGTCGTTCATCCCGTGCGCGCGCGCCGTGTCCAGGAATTGCTCCCAGATCGTGATGACCGGATTGAATGAGTTGAGCGCCGCCTGGAAGACCATCGCGCACTCGGCCCAGCGATATTCTCGAAGATCGTCGTCGTCGATCTTCCGGATGTCGTTTGTGACCCCGTCCTTGGTATAGAGGATCTCGCCGCTCGTCACCTTCGTCCCGCGCGGCGAGAGGCGGATCAGTCCCACGGCGAGGGTCGTCTTGCCCGAGCCGCTCTCGCCGATGATCGCGAGCGTCTCGCTCTTCTCGAGCTCGAATGAAACGTCACGCACCGCATGCACGGGACCGCGGCGCGTCAGGTAGTCGATGGAGAGGCTTCGGACCGACAGAACCGGCATGGCCTAGCTGCCGCGAAGGCGCGGGTTGAAGATGTCCTCCAGCGCCGACGCGAAGGTCGCAAGAGATAGCTGGACGAGGGAGATCGCGAGGATCGGGCTCAGGATGTACCAGAGGCTGTCCCGGTAGAACAGCGCACCCTGACCTTGCGCGAAGTACAGCATGATGCCCCAGTTGGATCCGGAGATCGGGACCAGGCCAAGGAGGATGATCCCGATCTGTGCGTACATCGCTTCGGTCATTGCCAGGATGAAGTGGATGGCGATGTAGCTGCGCATCGTCGGCAGGATCTCGCGGAACACGATGTGAAAGAGTCCGAGGTCCAGCGAGCGCGCGGCTTCGACATAGTCCCGCTCTTTGAGGGACAGGACCTGCGCTCGCACCTGGCGCAACAGGCTCGACCACTGGAGAAG
>VBIL01000078.1:0-13335 GCA_005879975.1 Chloroflexota bacterium | reverse complement strand
CCCACCGGCCGCCGGGCAAGCATGCGCAGGAATTCCACCGCGCCGAGCACCGGGCTGGCGAGACGCTGAGCGAGTGTCGGCCGAGCGAGGATCGCGGTGCTCATCCGCCGGCGCCTCCGGCTCGGCCGATCCGGGGATCGAGCTTCGAGTAGAGGAGGTCGGCGGCGAGGTTGGCGACGACCACGGAGATAGTGGTCAAGAGCACGATGCCCTGGATCACCGGATAGTCGCGCTGCCTCACCGAGTCCAGCAGACGGAGGCCGACACCCTGGTACGCGAAGATCTGCTCGATGATCGCCGCGCCGCCGACGATGAAGCCAACGCTGATCGCGAGCTGGGTCACCAGTGGCAAGACGGCGTTACGGCCGACGTACGCCGTCCGAATACGCCCGTCCGACAGGCCGCGAGCGCGCGCCGCGGTGACGTAGTCCTCCTCGAGCGCCGAAAGCGTCGCGCTCCGCATCGAGAGGATCCAATGTCCGAGCTGCGTCAGGAAGTAGATGGAGATCGGCATCGCCGCGTGAAAGAGGACGTCTCCGATGAATGCCGGATACAGGCCGGGCTGCATGCCGGAGGTGTACGCGCCGCGCATCGCTGTGAAGTTGACGAGACGCGCCTGGACGCCGAGAAAAAGGATGAGCATGATCGCGATCAGGTAGTTCGGGACCGAGCTCACGAGGGAGCCGCCCGTCGAGACGACGCGGTCGAGGAGTGAGTTCCGGCGATACGCGGCGAGAAGCCCGAGGCCGATCCCGACGATGAAGCTCAGCAGCAGTCCGGTGCCCACAGAGAAGAGGGTCCACGGAAGGACTGCGAGGATGATCGAGGTGACGCTCGTTCCCGACGAGAGGAATGACTTGCCGACGTCGAGATGTAGAAGGCTCCACATGAACGAGAGGTACTGCTCGTGGAGCGGCGCGCTCAGGTCGATCGCGAAGAGGCTCGAGGCGATCGCCCGTGCGTCCTCGTAGCTGATCGATCCATTGGACGACTGGATCAGCTCGTCGATCTTGAGCTCTACCGGGCTGCCGGGCATAAGGCGGATGAGGAAGAACGTGACCGTCGTCGTGACCCAGATCGTGAGCGCCGCTTTCAGGATCGCCCGGGCAACGGGATGGCGCCACATCCCGCCGAAATAGCGTCGCGGATTCCAGCGGACTCCCACCTGCTTGCTCGCGACCGGCACTGCGGTCATGTCGAGAGACTACCGCTCGAGCGAGGGAGCTAGCCCAGTCGGGCGATGAGCTCGGCGAGCGTGACCTCCGCGCACGAACCAAGCCGGCAATCCGCGCGCCTGAGGTCGAGCCCGCTCGTCAGCTCGTTCGGCACAACGACCGCGCGAAGCCCTGCCGCCTTGGCCGCCGCGATCCCGTTAGGTGAGTCCTCGATCGCGATCGCTTCCTGCGGCGCAACGCCGACGAGCTCGCACGCGCGAACGTAGAGATCCGGCGCGGGCTTGGCCGATTGCCCGTGCGTCCTCGTAGCTGATCGATCCATTGGACGACTGGATCAGCTCGTCGATCTTGAGCTCTACCTGGCTGCCGGGCATAAGGCGGATGAGGAAGAACGTGACCGTCGTCGTGACCCAGATCGTGAGCGCCGCTTTCAGGATCGCCCGGGCAACGGGATGGCGCCACATCCCGCCGAAATAGCGTCGCGGATTCCAGCGGACTCCCACCTGCTTGCTCGCGACCGGCACCGCGGTCATGTCGAGAGACTACCGCTCGAGCGAGCGACCTAGCGGGTCACTCCTGGGACGCGAACCCGGTATAGAGCCGTGCGGTCGCGCGCATTGCTCGCCAGTAGTTCTCCATGAGGATGTGCTCGTTCGGCGCGTGCGCGCCGGCTCCGGGATGCCCCATCCCGAGCGTGACATTGGCCATCCGGCGCGCGTTGCAGACGACCCACATCGGGGACGTGCCGCCGCTTGAGGGGATGAGCACCACCGGCTTGCCGAACGCCTCTTCCGCGACCGCTGCCACCGCACGCACCAGCGGGGCATCTGCCGGACCGCGGTATGGGTGCTCGCCTTCTTCGGCACTGAATTCGACGTCGTCGAACCCCGACCGGTCGAGATGCGCGCGCAGGAGCTCCGCGATCTGGTCGGGGTCCTGGTCCGGGACGAGGCGGAAGTCGATCTTCCCAGCGGCCTCGCATGGGATGACCGTCTTGGACCCCGGCCCGTTGTAGCCGGATTCGAGGCCGCAAACGTTGCACGTAGGCTCGAACACCGACGCCCGCTTTGCGTCGTCGTCGCCTCGACCGAAGGCGAAGCGCTTGATCCCGACCACGTCCTTCGTAGCCTGGGCGTCGAACGGCATCCGCTCGAGCATCTCGGCCTCCGCCGCGGTCGGCTGCCGGACGTCGTCGTAGAAGCCCTCAATCAGCACACGACCCCTCGGGTCCATGAGCGACGCGAACGCGTGCGCGAGCCGCATGGCCGCGTTCGGATAGTGCGTCGCTCCGCCCGAATGAGCATCACGCGACATCGTGCGGACGTGGAAGGAGCAATAGAGGATGCCCTTGCCTCCGAGCGATAGCAGCGGACGGCCCTGGCTATCGATCGCTCCGCCCTCCTTGAGCGCGCCCTCGCCACGCGTGAGCTCGGGCTCCAGCGCGAGGAGCCTCGCGAGATTCGGGCTGCCGGATTCCTCTTCGCCCTCGATGAGGAACCGAACGCGGATGGGCAGCTCGCCGTAGACCGCGCGATGCGCCTCGACCGCCTGGATGCGAAGCAGGAGATGTCCCTTGTTGTCATCGACCCCGCGCGCGTACATCGCGCCATCGCGAATCGCGGGGTCGTAAGGAGGTGACTTCCAGAGCTCCAGAGGAACGGCCGGCTGCACGTCGTAGTGCTGGACGCCGATGAGGGTGCGCTTACCGGCGCCGGTCTCTGCGACGACGAGCGCCGGCGCGCTGTCGGCGCGCAGCTCGCGCGCGTCGGCGAACCCCGCCGCACGCAGGCGTTCGCGACACCAGCGTGCCGCACCGTCGAGCGCTCCCTTATCGGACGCTTCGCAGGGGATCGCACAGAGCTCCCGGAGCTCAGCGGTGAAGCGGTCGCGCTCGGACGCTATGAACCGATCGAGATCGTCGCGCACGGTCATCGCCGCAGTATGGCTCGCAGTCTTTTCGGCATCATGGCGGCCGTGGCCGCGCCGTACCGCGACGCATGGACGCATGTCGTCTACGACGTCGTCAAGCGGATCCCGCCCGGCCGGGTCGCGACCTACGGAATGGTCGGGATGCTCGCCGGCCGACCGCTCGCCGCCCGCGCCGTCGGGAACGTCATGCGGCAGTGTGCGGACGACCGTGTGCCCTGCCATCGGGTGATCCACGCGACGGGGCGGCCGGCGTTCCTGCGACACGCGACGCGGCTGCGGCGCGAAGGTGTGCGTTTCATCGATGCGCGTGTCGACCTGCAACGGCACCTCTGGCGCCCGCGACTCCCCTAGGCGCGCCTCACGACGTGATGCGGATCGAGCGCGTCACGCAGGCCGTCCCCGATGAAGTTGATCGAGACGACCGCGAGGAAGATCGCGAGTCCCGGGAAGATCGCGGTCCACGGCGCGATGTTCATCTCGGCCGGCGCGTCCTTCAACATGTTCCCCCAGCTCGGCGTCGGGGGCTGTATCCCGAGGCCCAGGAACGAGAGCGTCGATTCCGCGATGATCGCGCCCGCGATGCCGAGCGTGGCGGCCACGATGATCGGCGCGATCGAGTTCGGCAGGATGTGACGGATGATGATCCGTCGATCTCGGGCTCCGATGCAGCGTGCCGCTTCCACGAACTCACGGTTCTTCAGTGACAGGAACGATGCCCGCACGAGCCGCGATGTCGTCATCCACGAGAGAAGGCCGAGGACGGTCACGATGACCGGCAGCGACATGCCCTTGAAGAACACCCCGAACAGGATGAGCAGGAAAAGCCGCGGGAATGAATACATCATGTCCACGAATCGCATGAGCGCCGAATCGATCCAGCGGCCGTAGAAGCCGGCGACGGTGCCGACGACCGTCCCGACGGTGATCGCGACGGTGACCGCGAGGAGGCCGATCGAGAGGGAGACCCGTCCGCCGTAGAGGATCCGGGTGGCGAGGTCGCGCCCAAGGCTGTCCGTCCCCATCGGGTGCGAGAGCGACGGGCCCTCATAGATCAGGAGCAGGTTGTTCTTCTCGGGACCGTAGGGAGACACGATCGGCGCCGCCGCGGAGAGCAGGGCGAGCGTGCCGAGGACGATGACGCCCGCGATCGCGGGGCGGTGCATTCGGAAGCGCTCGAAGGCCATCTGCCATTGACCGCGCTCGACCGCTCGCTCCGCCGAAGGCGCTCGGAGGGCGACCGCCTGTCCGGCCATCAGCTGAACCTGATCCGCGGGTCGAGGTAGCCGTACACGACATCCGCCAGTAGGTTCGCGAAAACGATGAGCGCGCTCGAGACGGCGAGGATCCCCATGAGCACCGGATAGTCCGAACGCGTCGCCGAGTCCCAGAAGAGGCGACCCATTCCCGGCCAGCCGAAGATCTGCTCGGTCACGAGGGCGCCGACGAAGAGCTCCGGAAGATCGAGAGCCACCACGGTGACCAGTGGGATCGCCGCGTTCTTGAGGGCGTGCCGGACCACAAGACTGCGTTCGCTGAGGCCCTTTGCACGCGCCGTGCGCATATAGTCCTGCGTGATCGTCTCGAGCATCGAAGCGCGTAGGTAGCGCACGTGCGAGCCGAGCTGCACGAGCGCGATCGTCGCGACGGGCAGGATCAGATGCCGCAAGCGGTCGATCGGATCGAACGGCATCCCGAGCGTGGCCATTCCGCCGAGTGGGAACAGCTTCAGCTGGAGCCCGAACGCGATGATCAACAGGAGGCCGAGCCAGAACGTTGGCGTCGAGAGGAACGCGAACGTCGCCCCGGTGACGAGGTGGTCGAACCAGGAGTACTGCTTCACCGCGGTGAGCACGCCGATCGGGATCGCCAGGACGAGGACCGTGAGGAACACGGTGCCCATCAGGGTGACGGTGTTCGGGAGGCGCTCACCGATGAGGCCGAGCACCGGCTGATGGGAAACGAACGAATAGCCCCAGTCGCCGACCAGGAACTTGCTCAGCCAGCCCAGGTACTGGACGGGCAGCGGCTGGTCCAACCCGAACGTGTGCTCGAGGCGTCGCAGGTCCTCGTCGGTGACGTTCGGGTTGGACTCGTACGCCGCCAGCGGTCCGCCGGGGACCGCTTTCAGGATCGCGAACGACACGACGCTGATCCCGAGCAGTAGCGGGATGGCCTGTAACAGGCGCCGCGTGATGTATGTACCCACTAGGTCACGACGGCTTCAGATACCAGTCCTCCGTGTTCCAGGTGATGTTGTCCCAGACGTTGCCCTGCCAGCCGACGACGTTCACGCGCGTTGCGTCGATCCCGGCACGCTCGTACATCCAGTTGATCACGGCCGCGTCGTTCAGGAGCTTGAGCGCGGTCGCATAGGCGGTCTTGCGCTTCTCGAGATCGAGCGTTGCCCCCGCCTCCTCGATCGCCTTGTCGGCGTCGGCGTTCTTGAACCGCGTGTAGTTCTGGCCGTTCCCACCATTGGCCGAGGATGGGATGTTCTTCGAGTAGTAGCGCTGGAAGACGACGCTGTGCGGGTCGATACCGGGTGACGACGCGTACATCACAAGGTCGAACGAGCCGCGCTTGCGTGGGTCACCGGCCGACCACGAGCCTGAGAGGAGCACGCTCGAGGGCTGGTTCTGGATCTTGAGCTCGACGCCGATGTTCTTGAACTCTTCGATGAGGATCTGCTCGACCCGCTCGCGAGTCTGATCGCCGGTCGTCGTCGTGATGCTGAGCGAGGCGCGGGCGCCACCCTTGCTCCGGATGCCGTCGGAGCCCGGGACCCAGCCGGCCTGATCGAGCAGCTGCTTCGCCTTTGCCGGGTCATAGCTCTCCTGCGTGAGGCTCTTGGGCGAGGCCCAGCCCTGTGAGACGGGCGAGGTCCCGGGCTTCGCCTTACCGAAGAGGAGCTTGTCGATGACGCTCTGCTTCGGGGTGGCATAGATCAGCGCTCGGCGCACGTTGATGTCGCCGAGGACCGGGTGCGTGGAGCTTGGGTCGGTCATGTCCTGGTTCTTCGCGGTGTTCATCTCGATGCGCTCGACCGATGGCGAAGGCGTGATGACCATCTTGATGTCAGTCAGCTTCTCGAGGTCGGGAGTCTGTGCCTCAAGGAGGTTCCACATCCCGTTGATCTCACCGGCCTTGAGCTGCGCTACCGCGACCTCCCGCGAGGGGACGCTCTTGAAGATGATCTTGTCGAGATATGGCTTGCCCGCGATCCGGTAGTTCGGGTTGCGCTCCCCGGTGATGTGGTCGCCGGCCACGAACTCGGTGATCTTGAAGGGACCGGTCCCGATCGGTTTGCGGTTGTAGTCGTGCTTGCCGATATCCGGCACGTTCTCGAGCACGTGCTTCGGAAGGAGGCCGTCCGAAAAGTTAAGAGGGTAGGGCGCGTAGATCGCCTTGTAGTGAACGACCGCCGTCGTGTCGTTCGGAGTATCGATGGACTCGATCTGGTCAAAGCCGGTCCGGCTGATGGTGTTGGGGTCCTTCATCCAGACCTGCCACGTGAACTTGATATCCGCGCTGGTGACGGGATCGCCGTCGGACCACTTGAGCCCTGGCTGCAGCTCCCAGTTGACGTCCATCTTCCCGTCGGAGGTGAGCTTCACGCCCCCGTTCGTGGTGGTGGGGATCTGTTTCGCGAGCCACGGCACATAGTTCCCATCCGTGTCCGTCCGTGCGAGACCCTCGGTCACCACGCGCGCCGCGACGTTCGCCGCGGTCTGGTTCCGGTAATGGGGCGCGAGCGTGACCGGCTCCTGCCAGAGAGCGAGGATGAACGTTCCACCCCGGACCGGGGCCGCCGATGCGGCGGTCGAGCTGGACGCTGCCGGACCTCCAGTGGTGGGGCCGCACGCCGCGGCGACCAGCCCGACGGCTGCAAGAACGATCGAAAGGCGTCTCACCTGATCCTCCCACGGCCGGACCCCCGAGCGACGCCGGCCGCCGACATTCTGCTCCTGATTACCGGCATCCCGGCCCTTCGAGTTCGACGTGCCATCCTTTCCCCGTAGAAGGGGGAGCCGACGACATGACGAAGGTGAAGGCGGCGCTCGTCCAGTGCGCCTGGACCGGCGACAAGGACTCGATGATCGAGCGCCACGTGAAGCACATCGGCGACGCGGCCAAGCAGGGTGCGCAGGTGATGTGTCTGCAGGAGCTCTTCTACGGACCCTATTTCTGCCAGGTGCAGGATGCAAAGCACTACAGCTACACGGAGAAGATCCCCGACGGGCCGACCACCAAGCTCATGCAGGAGCTCGCAAAAAAGCACTCGATGGTGCTGATCGCCCCGATGTACGAGGAGGACCAGACCGGCATTTACTACAACACCGCCGCCGTCATCGACGCTGACGGCAAATACCTTGGCAAGTACCGCAAGACGCACATCCCGCACGTCAACGGCTTTTGGGAGAAGTTCTACTTCCGCCCGGGCAACCTTGGCTACCCGGTCTTCGACACGGCCGTCGGGAAGGTGGGGGTGTACATCTGCTACGACCGCCACTTCCCGGAAGGCGCGCGGATGCTCGGCCTTCACGGAGCGGAGCTTGTCTTCATCCCGTCGGCGACATCACGCGGGCTTTCGATGCATCTCTGGTTCATCGAGCAGACCGCGCACGCGATCGCGAACGGATACTGGGTCGGCACGATCAATCGCGTCGGACAGGAGAAAGAGTTCGGTCCGAACGACTATTACGGTTCGAGCTACTTCGCGGATCCGCGCGGCAAGATCGTCGCGCAGGCTTCGGAGAAAGAGGAGCAGGTGCTCGTCGCGGACCTCGACCTGGATCTCGTGCGCGAGGTGCGGAACACCTGGCAGTTCTACCGGGATCGGCGCCCAGATATGTATGGCGACATGGTGAAGCCATGACCGCGACCGCGACGCTGCCAGTTCTCAACCACATCGGCGGAGCATGGGTCGGCTCGTCCTCGGGAGAGACGGTCGCGGACCGGAACCCGGCGCACACGGATGAGGTCCTCGGCGAGGCCACGGTCTCGACCGCCGAGGATGTGCGGCACGCGATCGACGCGGCGGAAGCCGCCTACCGCGAGTGGCGCGCCACGCCCGCACCGCAGCGCGGAGACATCGTGCGCAAGGCCGCCGATCTCATGGAGCGACGGCGTGAGGAGCTCGCCCGACTACTCACGCAGGAGGAGGGCAAGGTTCTCGCCGAGTCGCTCGCTGAGGTGGACCGGGCGATCGGCAATGTGCGCTTTGCAGCCGCGCAGGGGACGCGCCTGACCGGCGAGACGATCCCGTCCGCGCAGCGTCGCACCTTTATCTATACGGTCCGCGAGCCGGTCGGCGTCGTCGCCTGCGTCACCCCGTGGAATTTCCCGATCGCGATCCCCGCGTGGAAGATCGCGCCGGCGCTCGTCGCTGGGAACACTGTCGTCTTCAAGCCGGCCTCGCTCACACCGCTCTGCGCCGTGCAGGTAGTCCAATGCTTCGTCGACGGAGGCCTGCCCGACGGCGTGCTGAACATGGTGCTGGGCTCAGGAGAAGCGCTGTCGCGTGCGCTCACCGCGGATGAGCGCGTGAAGGCGATCTCGTTCACCGGGTCGTCCGCGGTCGGCCGCCGTCTTTACGCGCAGGCCGCGGAGCGGCTTTGCAAGGTCCAGCTCGAGATGGGCGGCAAGAACGCCGTCATCGTGATGGGCGACGCCGATCTCGAGAAGGCCGCCGAGTCGGTGGCGGTCGGAGCATTCGGAGCGACCGGGCAGCGCTGCACTGCGACGAGCCGTGCCGTCGTCGTGCGCTCGGTCCTCCCGGAGTTCAACCGGCTGCTCGCGGCGAAAGCCGAGACCTGGCGTGCCGGCGACGGCCTGGATTCCGGTGTGCGGATGGGGCCGATCGTCGACGAGACGCAGCTTCAGAAGGTCCGAGCGAAGATCGACGAGGGCAAGCGCTCGGGCGCGAAGGTCCTACGCGACGGCGGCACGCCGTCGCGCGCTGAGCTGCGCGCCGGATACTTCGTCGAGCCGACGATCTTCAGCGAGGTCGACCCACGAATGCCGCTCGCGCAGGAGGAGATCTTCGGACCGGTGGTAAGCGTCATCCCCGCGGATGACCTCGAGTCGGCGCTCGAGGCCGCGAACGCGGTGGGGTATGGCCTCTCTTCGTCGATCTATACCAACGACCTCCGCGCGGCGTTCCGGTATGCCGACGAATCACAGGCCGGGATGCTCCACGTGAACATTCCGACCCTGGGCGGCGAAGCGCACGTCCCGTTCGGTGGCGTGAAGGACTCGGGATTCGGCGATCGGGAGTGCGGCACGGCGGCGTTCGACTTCTTCTCGGAGCAGCGTGTGGTCTATGTCGGCTATTAGTCCGGTCGTCGAGCTCGAAGGTCAGCCGGCCTCCTCGGCCGCGTACGAGCGCCGGTGGGCGATCCTTCTCGCGTTTGTGCTCTGCCTCGCCGTGGGCGGCGCGCTCATCCCGCGCGACGGCCCCGTTGCGACCGCGCCGCGCGTGCCCGAGCTCACCCTACCGACCGGCGCGACCGACGTCGTGCTCTTTACGTTCCCGGACCGCCTGGCGAACGAAGCGCCGCCGCCCTTCCTCACCACCCTCGTCCACGTGCGTTCGACGGAGGGGCTTGCGTACGTCCCCGTGCACGGCGGAGACATCTCGATGCTCACCTGGACCGAGCACGGGACGGCGTACTGGCTGCTCTCCAAGAGCCGCGACGTCTTCGATCTCGTTCGCCTGGCCAACTCGCTCCGCTAGTCACCACGGCCAACGAGCGCTGTCCCGAATGCCTCGCCCCGGCCGGCGGAGCCGAAGGATGCGAGGCGCTCTTTCAGCAGCTGACGCTTCGCGCCTTCGACGACGCGCGCTACGGCGCGATGCATCGGCTCGTCGTCGACTGCTATGCGTGCCAGCATCTCCGCTACATCGCGAAAGGGCGCTCGCTCGCGGCGCACCTCACGGGGCTCGCGGCGGCAATCGAACACCCCTCGGAGCCACAGCTGCTGGACACGTTGCAGCGCTGGATCTCGCGCACGGGGAACATCCCGATGCCGAGCGTTCCCGACGCGCGCGGTGATGTCACCATCGCCGATGTGATCCCGGCGGCGCCGGAAGACCACGCCGCCACCGTCCGTGGCTGGGCGCAGTCCGTCTGGATCGCATGGCGCGAGCATCACGAGCTCGCGCGGAAATGGATCGCCGCCGCACGGGGCTAACCATCTGCGAATGGTTGTAAACTCGCACGCTACATCCGCAGCGTGGAAACGCATTTCCGTTTTTCTGTATCAACCGCGAACGCGAGCGTAGGATCGAGGTCGGAAGAAGCTCTTCCAGAAAGCTGGCGATCCGAGCCATGAGCGCCGATGTGTTGGAGCTGGTCTTCACCGGCTTCGCCGTGATCGGGACCGGGCTCCTCCTTCTATCAAGCATTGGTGGCGGCATGCATGTGCGCCTGCACATCCCGATGCAGCTCCCGCACGTCCACGTGCCCTTCGTCCACTGGAGCAACGCGGACAACGCGACGGCCATGCCGATGCTGTTGGGCTTTGTCGCGATGTTCGGCATCGGAGGGCTGTTCGGCGCGGTCGCGTTCGGTTTTGGCCCCATCGGACGGACCCTCGTCGCGCTCCTGTTTGGGATGTGCGGCGCGGCAGTCGCGTTCGCGATATTCGCCGCGCTGCGGCGTGCCGAAGGGCGGGAGCCGACCGCACTGCGCGATCTGGTCGGCCGTCGCGCGCGCGTCATCGTCAGCATTGGCGAACGCGCGCGCGGCACGGTCGTATTGACGTATGACGGTGCCGTTCAGACGCTCGCCGCGACGGCCGCGGCGCCCATTCCACGCGGTCAGGTCGTCGAGATTCTCGCCGTTCAAGGTATGGGCGTGACCGTCCGGTCTCTTCCTCCGCCGTAGTCGCGACGCGCGGCTTCGCGCAGAGAAAGAAGGGGATCAAAGTGACACTCACCACCACGCAGCTCGTCCTCGCAACGATCGGGGTCGTCATCCTGCTCGCGCTGTTCGCCGCGCAGCGCTACCGGGTCGCGGGAGCCAATGAAGCGCTCGTGATCTCCGGGGCGAGGGGCAGCAAGGTCCGTGACGACAAAGGCGATCTCGTGACCACACACGATCAGGGCGTGAAGGTCGTGGTCGGAGCCGGCACATTCGTCTGGCCGCTCCTCAACAAGGTCGGACGTCTCCAACTCACCGCACGGCAGGTCGAGATCGGCTTGGCCCACGAGAACGCCGCGGTCACCAAGCAGGGCGTCGGCGTTCTCATCACCGGCCAGGCGATGTTCAAGATCGCCCGCGAGCCCGAGCGTCTTCGGGCGGCCGCGGAGCGGTTCATCGGAGAGCCCGACAGCCAGATCGAGACGATGGTGAAGAAGGTGCTCGAGGGATCGCTGCGGTCGATCGCGGGCACGCTCACGATCGAGGAGCTCATCACCGACCGCGACCGCTTCCAGCAGGCCGTCTCCGAGGCCGCGCGCGGCGACCTCGAGGCGAGCGGCATCCACATCGACGCGCTCACGATCACGAGCATCCGCGACACCAAGGGCTACATCGAGCAGCTCGGTGAGAAGAACCTCGCCAGCGTGATCCGCGACGCGCGCATCGCGAAGGCGAGCGCCTCGCAGGAAGCTTCGGTGAAGGAAAACGAGGCGCAACGGGTGATCATCGCGGCCGAACGAGACCGCGAGGTCGCCCGCGCCGACGCGCAACGTGTGACGGCACAGGCTCAGGCGAACGCGCAGGAGCTCGAGGCGCAGCGGCGCGCCAAGGAGCTCATCACGACGACCATCCGCCCGGCCGAGGCCGAGCGGGAGGCCGCGGTCGTACGTGCGGACGGTGCGCGTCAGGCCGCGATCCTCGCCGCCGAGGCACAGGCCAGGCAGGTCGAGCTTGTCGGTCAGGCCGAGGGCGCGGCGATCCTGGCGCGCGGTCAGGCCGAGGCGCGGGCGAAGGAGCTGCTCGCCGAGGCGTATCGGAAGTTCGACGACGCCGCGTTACTGCTGCAGACACTGCCGCTCGTTCCAGCGATCGTGCATGAGGCAGCGGCACCGCTCGGCAACATCGACCACCTGACCGTCGTCGATCCCAGTGGCGCATCCGCGCTCACCGAGACCGTCGCCCGGACCGCCGCTGAAGGTGGTGCGATCGCCAGGTCGCTCCTCGGCGTGGACCTCGGCGAGATCATGCGGCGATTGGCCGCGCGAAGCGACCGCGAGACCAAGACCTAGCGGCGTGAGGGGCCGGAAGCCGTCTTCCGGCCTCTCTCGTCGTTCTCGCACGCTACGCTCGCGCGGGAAGAAAGTGGATCACCGCGAAGAGCGTCGCCTTGTGGCTTGCCTCTTCATCGATGTCGTCGGCTCGACCGAGCTCACGCTACGCCTGGGCGCCGAGCGGCTGAAGGCCGCGCTCACGTCTGCGTTCGGCGAGCTCCGCGGGCTCATCGAGCGGGAGGGCGGCACCGTCGAGAAGTACATCGGTGACGAGATCTATGCGCTCTTCGGTGCGCCGGTGGCGCACGAGGACGACCCCGCCCGCGCCCTTCGTGCCGCTGACGCGGCCCGCAATTGGTCTCGCGGACGTCCCGGCGCGGACGTCGGGTTTGACGTTCGCGTCGGCGTCGAGACCGGTGAGGCGATCATCGACCT
Source organism: Chloroflexota bacterium (assembly GCA_005879975.1). Classification (GTDB taxonomy): domain Bacteria; phylum Chloroflexota; class Limnocylindria; order P2-11E; family P2-11E; genus 3-1-20CM-2-70-9. Next base: position 600 of record VBIL01000078.1, on the reverse strand, counting down.
CGCGGCGACGGAGGGGACCCGCCAGCAGATGAGCGTGGGCGCGGTCGTGAACGTCGCTTCGCGGCTCTGCCATCAGGCCGATCCGGGTCAGGTCCTCGTCGGTCCCATCGCCCATCGCGCGACCGAGGAGCTCGCGACCTTCCGGTCCCTGGGCAAGGTCGACCTCAAGGGGATCGGCCCGACCGACGTCTGGGCGCTCGATGAGCTGGGGGCCGCTGTCGGACGTCGGCGCCTGCCGTTCGTCGGCCGGGAGAGCGAGCTCGACCTCCTTGGCATCGCGCACCGCCGCGCCACGGACCGCTCAGTCCTCGTGCTTGTCTCAGGCCCTCCGGGCCAGGGAAAGACTCGGCTGGTCGAGCGGTTCATCGACTCGCTCGGCGAGGTGCGGCTGCTGAGCGCACGTTGCCGGCCCGGTGGCGAGATCGGTGCGCTCGCGCCGCTCCGCGAGATCCTCATCGGCGAACGCTCGGACAACGCGCTGGATGAGATCGTCGCCGCGGCGATCGACGATCCGACGGAGCGCGCACGAGCGCGCGACACGCTCGCACACTCTGCTGGTATCGCCGCGAGTCCCGCGCTCGCATTGCTCGGCAAGGACGA
>VBIL01000077.1 GCA_005879975.1 Chloroflexota bacterium | reverse complement strand
GCCAGCTCGAGGTCGGGATGTCCGATGACCCCGGTGGCGCGGCCGCGCTGCGCGCGACGGCTCCCTTCGGGTTTCGCTATCAATACCTCGCCGGCGGGGTCAACACTGGGGCCGGCTGGACGACCTGGGCCGCGAACGCCCAGTTTCCGACGAACTACATCCGCGAGTCAGCGAACAACAGGCTCACCCCGGTCTTTAGCTACTACATGCTCAGACCGTCAACGCCCGGCAACGCGATGAGCGAGGCTGACGGCGACCTCGCCAATCTCGGCAACGCGTCAACGATGGCCGCGTACTACGGGGACCTCAAGCTCTTCTTCCAGCGGGCGGGTACGCAGACCGCGACGGTAACGATTCTCCACGTCGAACCCGATCTCTGGGGATACATCCAGCAGCGCTACGGAGACGATGCCGCGGCGGCGCCGGCGCGCGTGGGCGCGAGCGGCATGGCCGAGCTCGCCGGGCTCGCCGACAACGCGGCGGGCTTCGCGCAGGCCGTGGTGAAGCTTCGCGACACCTACGCGCCCAACGTCCTCTTGGCTTATCACCTCTCGCTCTGGGGCACCAAGGTGGACCCGCTCTACTCGAAGCCAGCGGACGCGCAGCTCGATGCCCTCGCCGCGAGGTCGGCGGCCTTCTTCAACTCATTGCGCGCCGGTTTCGACCTCTCATTCGCGGAGTACAGCGATCGCGACGCGGCCGTGGCGACGGTCCAGTCCGGTCGTGACGCGTGGTGGTACCCGGCGGACTTCGCACGCAACGTCCGCTACCTCGCCAAGTTCTCGGCGTTGACGCAGAAGCGGATCGTCGTGTGGCAGATCCCCCTTGGCAACACCAAGATGCGGGCGGTGAATAACACGCGGAATCACTGGCAGGACAACAAGGTCGAGTGGCTCCTCGACGATCCCGGCCGCGCGAATCTCAGCGCCTACGCTCGTGCCGGTGTCGTCGGGTTCCTCTTCGTGCGAGGCGGCAACGGCGCGACGTCGGCGTACGACGCCGCGGGCGATGGCGTCACCAATCCGGCGCCGATCAACGGCAACACGCGCGACTCGCTGAGCGCTGACGACGACGGCGGCTACTTCCGCGAGCGCGCCGCGGCGTACTACGCCGCCGGCGGGGTGGCGCTGCCCTAACTCAGCACACGCACGGCGAGCGGGTGCTCGCCGGCCGAATCGACACGGAACGCGCGGCCATCCGGACGCGCGCTCACGACCTCGACGAGGCGTTCGTCGTCAAACCTGGCCGCGACGGCGTCCTCCAGGGCGATCCCGGCCGGCAATCCCGCGGCGATCTCGCGCGCGTAGACCGGCCGGCGGCGCTCCTCGGAGTCGTAGTGCGGGCAGGCGCTACCCGGTAGGAGCTTTACGCCATCACGCAGCGGACCGAGCTCTGGCGTGAACGAGTCGGTGATGCCTGCTTCGAACCAGCAGATGCATCCCGCGGACCAGCCGGTGAGGATCACCCCGTCCGCGTACGCCTTCCGCAGCGCGTCCTCGACGCCGTGGAGCCGCCAGATCGCGAGCATGTTCGCGGTGTTTCCGCCGCCCACCATGATCACGTGCTGCGCTCGGATGAGGCGCTCGACGTCGGCGACCGTTCGGCGGAACAGGGCGAGGTGTGTCGGCGCGCAGTCCACGCCGGCGAGCTGCTGATAGAAGGTGAGCAGATACCCAGGGTCCTCGCCCGAGGCGGTTGGTAGGAAGAGGATCTTCGGGTGTGAGCGTTCGGTGAGCTCCAGCACATAGCGCGTCAGCGCGGGGTGGTAGAGCTGCTGACCGCCGCACGCGACGATCCGTCTCGTCATCCCGCGCGCAGTCTGCGACGTTCAGTTGATCGTCGTCGTCTGGTTTTCCTTCGCGAGCCAGGTCGGGATCGCTTCCGCGACCATCGGCTTCGCGATGTAGTAGCCCTGCGCGGCGTCGCAGCGCAGCCCGAGGAGCGCATCCCACGTCGCGCGATCTTCGATGCCCTCGGCGACCACCTTCATCCCGAGCGAGTGGCCGAGCTCGATGATGAGCTTCACGATCGACTCGCTGCTCCGGTCGCGCGTCATACGGCCCACGAACGAGCGGTCGATCTTCACCGCGTAGGCGGGCAGGCGCTGCAGGTAGGCGAGCGACGAGTAGCCCACGCCGAAGTCGTCGATCGCGAGCTGCACGCCGAGCGAGCGCAGGCCTTCGACGGCGCGCATGGCGCGCTGCGGATCGGCCATGAGCATCGACTCCGTGATCTCAAGACCAACGAGCTCGGGACGCGCGCCGGTCCGCTCGATCGCCGCCGAGACACTCTTGACGAGCTCGGGGTCGAGCAGGTTCCGCATCGAAAGGTTCACCGCCCCCTGCAACGGGAGTCCGAGCTTCTGCCACGCATTGCACTGCCGCAGGGTGGTGACGAGGACGTGCTCGAACAGCGAGCGCACAAGGCCCGAGCGCTCGGCGAGCGGGATGAATTCCGCGGGCGGGACGAGCCCCCGTTCGCGATGGCGCCACCGCGCGAGCGCCTCGACGCGGGTGACCGCGCGCGAGTTCATCGTGATGATCGGCTGGTACATGACGGTCACCTCGTCGTGCGAGAGACCGTGCCGGAGCTCGGCCATCAGCGCCAGCTGATTCGAGCCATCTTCCTCGGCGGCCTCTTCCGCGTAGATCGCGAATCCTTCGGTGGTGTGCTTGGCGTTGTACATGGCGATGTCGGCGCGGCGGAGGAGTGTTTGACCGTCCTCGCCGTGGCGCGGCCACAGCGCGATCCCGATCGAGGTGCTCACCTCGAGCGCTCCGCCTTCGACCTCGAACGGGCGCTGAAGCGCCGCGACGACCTTCTGCGCGACCCTCGCGGCGCCTTCCTGGTCGCTCCCCGGTAGGACGATGGCGAACTCGTCACCGCCGAGCCGGGCGAACGTGTCGGTGTCGCGGAGCTCGCTACGCACCCGCTCGGCGGTCTCGCGCAGGAGCGCGTCGCCGGCCTCGTGACCGAGGCTGTCGTTGACCTGACGGAAGCGATCGAGGTCCATGACGAGGAGCGCGAGCGGCGTGTTCAGACGGCGGGAGGCGCGGACCGCCTGCTCTAGCCGATCCAGCAGGAGCACCCGATTCGGAAGGCCGGTGAGCTGATCGTGCAGGGTCTGTCGCAGCAGCTCCTGCTCCGCCTTCTTCCGATCGGTCACGTCGGTGAAGCTCGAGACGACCTCGCTCACGCTGCCATCGGAGGCCTTGACCGGCACGGCGTCGACGAGGAGCCAGCGCACGTATCCGTCAGCGCGGACCATTCCCATCATCACGTTGCGGATGGGCTCGCCGCGCAGCTGCGCCGCGACGTTCGGTACTTCGTCGTCGGGCATGAGCGTGCCGTCCTCGCGGATGCGACGCTCCTCACCGGTGGGCGGTTCGGTCCCGGCCAGCTGGTCGGGCGGACGGCCGAAGATACGGAGCGCCGCGGCGTTCGCGAATACGACCGAACCGGCCGCGTCGCGCACGATCACGCCGCACGCCATCGCGTCATAGATCGTCGCGAGATCGCGCTCCTCCCTGGGCATCACCGGTCCCGGCCCGTCCCTCCGCGCGACCGCGACGCAGGCGACGCTAGCCGCCGCCTGCCTGCCTGCGGAGTGGAAGGGGTATCGGGCTTAATGAGCAGGAAGTACTAGAACCACGTTTTGGAGTCGTGCCTTTCGCGATGCGTCGATATTCGCGTCAGCGGCGCGACACGCGAGCAGGCGATCCGCGCTTAGGCGCGCATCAGCGGTCGATAGCGGATGCGGTGGGGACGCCAATCGGAGCCGACCGTCTTGCGCATGTGGTCCTCGTAGGCCTGGTAGTTGCCCTCGAACCAACGGACGCGGCTGTCGCTTTCGAAGACGAGCAGGTGCGTCGCGATGCGGTCCAGGAACCAGCGGTCGTGGCTGATGACCGCCACGCATCCGGCGAAGTCGAGCACGGCCTCCTCGAGCGCACGCAACGTGTCGACGTCGAGATCGTTCGTCGGCTCGTCGAGCAGGAGCACGTTCCCGCCCGAACGCAGGAGCTTCGCGAGATGCACGCGGTTGCGCTCGCCGCCGGAGAGGTCGCCGACCTTCTTCTGCTGATCCGCGCCGCGGAAATTGAACGACGCGGCGTACGCGCGTGCGTTCCGTGTCCGCGAACCGACGAGGATGTTCTCCTCGCCACCGGAGATCTCTTCCCACACGTTCTTTGTCGAGTCGAGCGTGTCTCGGGTCTGGGAGACGTAGGCCAGCTTCACGGTCTCGCCGACCGTGAGGCTCCCGCCATCCGGCTTTTCCTCCCCGGTGATCAACCGGAAGAGGGTCGTCTTCCCGGCGCCATTGGGTCCGATGATGCCGACGATCCCGCCGCGCGGCAGCGAGAAGCTCAGATCGTCGAAGAGCAGCTTGTCGCCATACGCCTTGCGGAGTCCCTTCGCCTCAACGATGAGGTCGCCGAGCCGCGGCCCGGGCGGGATCGAGATCTCGAGCTCGCGCTCGCGGAGCTCCGGATCTTCCGCCAGGAGACGCTCGTAGGCCTCAATGCGCGCCTTGCTCTTGGCCTGCCGCGCGCGCGGCGAGGCGCGCACCCACTCGAGCTCGCGCGCGAGCGTCTTCTGCCGAGCCGACTCCTGCTTCTCCTCTACCGAGAGACGCGCGCGTTTCTGCTCGAGCCACGAGCTGTAGTTGCCCTGATAGGGAATGCCGAACCCGCGATCGAGCTCGAGGATCCAGCCGGCGACGTTGTCGAGGAAGTAGCGGTCGTGCGTGACCGCGACGACGCACCCGGGGTACTCGGCCAGATGGCGCTCCAGCCAGGCGACCGACTCGGCGTCGAGATGATTGGTCGGCTCGTCGAGGAGCAGGAGGTCGGGCCTCGCGAGCAAGAGTCGGCAAAGCGCGACCCGGCGGCGCTCACCCCCGGAGAGAGAGGCGACCGCCTGGTCGCCGGGCGGGCAACGGAGGGCATCCATCGCCACGTCCACGGTCGCGTCGAGCTCCCAGAGCCCCTTCGCTTCGATCTCGTCCTGGGTCTTCTGAAGGTCGTCGCTGACCCGCTCCATGTCCTGCGCGGTGAGCTCCTCGCCGAGCTTCATCGAGAGCGTGTTGTACCGATCCAGGACAGCGCGCTGGGCGGCGACACCGTCCTCTACATTCCCGCGCACGTCCTTCGCAGGATCGAGCATCGGCTCCTGAGCGAGCAACCCGGCGCTGAAGCCTTCGGTGATCCGCGCGTCGCCGCTGTACTCGTGGTCGACTCCGGCCATGATGCGCAGGAGCGTGCTCTTCCCCGCCCCGTTCGCGCCGAGAACGCCGATCTTGGCGTCCGGGTAGAAGGCGAGCGTGACGCCTCGCAGGATCTCGCGCTGCGTGAGCGGAGCGAGCTTCCGTAGCTCGCGCATCGTAAATATGAACTGGGGAGGCATCTACAGACCGTAACAGGTACGCTTTTCGGTCGACGTGGGCGAGGATAGGCGCAACTTCAGGCTCTCCAAGAGCATCCGGCCGAGCCGGTATGAGCTGCGGTTCGAGCTCGACCTCGAGCGCTGGACCTCGACAGGACACGGGCGCATCTGGCTCACCCTCGATGCGCCGGCCCGCGAGATCACCCTTCACGCGGTCGACCTCGACATCAAGACGGCGGCGATACACGGCGGTCCGACCATGCGCGAGGTCACGTACGAAAACGAATCGCAGACCGCAACGCTCCGCTTCGAGAACGAGATCGAAAAAGGCGACCGAGTCCTCGACATCACCTGGAACGGCGAGATCCGCGAGGCGCTTCGTGGTCTCTACCGTTCGACGAGGCCGGGCGAGCGCTACGCCGCAACGCAGTTCGAGGCGGCCGACGCGCGCCGCGCTTATCCCTGCTTCGACGAGCCCGAGTTCAAGGCTCGTTTCGCGCTCGAGCTGATCCATCCCGCGGGCCTTGCGGCGATCGCGAATATGCCGATCCAGAAGGCCGAGGCGCTCCCGGATGGCCGGGCTCGGACCCGATTCGTGGAGACCCCCAAGATCTCCCCGTACCTTCTCGCATTCACAGTCGGGCCGTACGAATCGACAGAGGAGGCCCGGACGCCGAGCGGCGTCCCGACCCGCGTGTGGCTCCCGCCCGGGCTGGCGGAGCAGGGCATCTACGCGCGGGACGCCCACGTCCGCTCGCTTTCGTACCTCGAGAAGTACACGGACATCCCATATCCGTACATCAAGGTCGACGCGATCGGGATTCCCGACTTCGAGGCGGGCGCGATGGAGAACCCCGGCGCGATCACGTACCGGACCAGGCTCCTCGCGGCCGACAAGAGCAACGCCTCGATCGGCACCTTCAAGGGGATCTTCTCCACCGCCGCGCACGAGCTGACCCATATGTGGTGGGGCGACCTCGTGACGATGAAGTGGTGGACCGATCTCTGGCTGAATGAGTCGTTCGCGAGCTTCGTTGGCGAGAAAGCGACCGCCGCGCTCAACCCGGAATGGGGCTTCTGGCGCGACTTCGTCGCGCAGAACTCCAGCGCGTTCAACCTCGATGCACTCGCGTCGACGCACCCGATCTCCGTCGAGGCGAAGAACGCCGAGGAGGCTTCGGAGCGGTTCGACGCGATCACGTACACCAAGGGCGCGGCGGTCCTGCGCATGATCGAGGGGTACCTTGGCGAGGACGTCTTCCGCGAGGGAGTGCGCTCGTACCTTCGCCGCTACGCCGAAGGGAACGCCTCGGCCGACGACTTCTGGCGCGAGCTCGACGCCGCGTCGGGCCAGGACGTCACGAAGATCGCGAACGCCTGGATCAACGAACCCGGTCATCCGCTCGTCGAGTGCGAGGCTCGCGAGAGCGACGGCGACCTCGAGATCACGCTCACGCAGGCCCGGTACTTCTCGGATGCGGGCGCGAGGCCGACGGGCCAGCTCTGGCCGGTGCCGCTCGTCATCCGCTATGGCGCCGGCGACGGCACGAAGGAGAAGCGGATGCTCCTCACGACCGAGCGTGCGACGCTCCGGCTCGAGGGCGCGCGGTGGTTCTATCCGAACGCCGGCGGTCGTGGCTTCTACCGATTCAAGCTGACCGGCATCTCGGCGGAGCGTCTCGACCAGGGGATCACGCGTCTCTCCGCCGAGGAGCGGCTCAACCTCATCGACAACCTATGGGCGCTCACCCGTCACGGCAAGGCGACGCTCGCGCAGTTCATGCGCCGGCTCGAAACGCTGCGTGGCGAGGAAGATCGCGCGGTCATCCAGGCGATCTCCGAGGCGCTGAATTGGATAGCGAACTACGCGGTACGCGACGCGACGGACGCGGCGTTCCAGCGATTCGTCGAAGACCTCTACCGGCCGATGTTCGGGCCGCTCGGGCTCGAGACGCGCGCGGATGACGATCCCGACACGCGCGAGAAGCGCAGCCGGGTGATCGTGATGCTCGGAATGTACGGCGGCGCGGGGGACGTGCGGGAGGAGGCGGCGCGACGGGTCCGCGCTCACCTGGACGGAACGATGCGTCTCGATCCTGACGTCGCCGGCGCGTTGATCAACGTGGCCGCTTCCGACGGGGACGAGGTCCTCTACGACCGGTATATCAAGCGGATGAAGCGCGCCGCGGCCGACGACCCGCAGGAGGAGTCTCGCTTCCGCCAGGCGCTGGTGTCGTTTCAGCGGCCGGCGCTCGTCCGCCGCACGACCGAAGCGATCTTCAGCGATCTCATCCGGCCGATGGAGCGGGGGCTGATGGTCATTCCGCTGCTGCAGCAGCGCCGCGCACGGCCCGTGGCCTGGCCGATCATCCGCGACCGCTGGGACGAGGAGGTCGCGACGGCGGAACCCTTGCTCAAACAGCGTTTCGTCAACGCGGTCAGCCAGCTCGCGCAGCCGGGCCTCGCCGAGGAGGCCGCCCGCTTCCTTGAGGCAAAGCGCACACCGGACGTGAACGAGGTCGTGACGCAGAGCGTGGAACGGCTTCGCGTGAACGCCGCGGCCGCGCAGCGGCTCGGCGACGAGCTCGGCGACGCGCTCAGCGTGCCGGCGTAGGGGCGGCGCTAGCCTCCGATGAAGCTCATTTCGATCTTCTGCAGACCCGCGGTGTCTCCGGAGCGCAGCTCCGAGTAGCGGTCGGTCCGCTCCGTCCACACAGCCGCGATCGCCTTCGCGATCTCCTCATCGGTCGCGTCGCCACGCACGAGCGCCCGCAGGTCATGCCCCTGGGTCGCGAAGAGGCACGTATACAAAGAGCCGTCGGCGGAGAGGCGTGCTCTCGTGCAGTCCGCGCAGAATGGCTGGGTTACCGAGGCGATGATCCCGATCTCGCCCGAGCCGTCCTTGTAGCGGTAGCGGTTCGCGACCTCGCCGCGATACGCGGGAGCCATCGGCTCGAGCGGCATCTCGCGATCGATCAACGCGACGATTTCCCGAGCGGGCACGACGTCGTCGAGACGCCAGCCGTTGGTCGAGCCGACATCCATGAACTCGATGAAGCGGAGCGTCATGCCCGTTCCTTTGAAGTAGCGCGCCATCGGCACGATGCTCGACTCGTTCACGCCACGCTTGGTGACCATGTTGATCTTGATCGGCGCGAGACCCGCGGCGCGCGCGGCCTCGATCCCCGCGAGGACCTTCGCGACCGGGAAGTCGACGTCGTTCATCGTGCGGAACGTCGCGTCATCGAGCGAGTCGAGGCTGACGGTGATCCGTCGCAGACCGGCGGCCGCGAGCGCATTCGCCTTCTGCGCGAGCAGCGAGCCGTTCGTCGTCAGGGTGAGGTCGAGGTCGCCGAGAGCCGCGAGCTTTTCGACGAGCCGCTCGAGATCGCGCCGCACGAGCGGCTCGCCGCCGGTCAGGCGGATCTTCTGCACGCCGAGACCCACGAAGATCCGGACCAGGCGCTCGATCTCCTCGAAGGTGAGGATCTCGGCGCGCGGCAGGAACTGGAAATCCTTGCCGAAGATCTCCTTCGGCATGCAGTAGACGCAGCGGAAGTTGCAGCGGTCGGTGACGCTGATCCGCAGGTCATGCAGCGGCCGGCCGAGCGTGTCGAGCGGGTCCATCGACGAAAAGTATGAGGCCGCCGGTCCCCTACCGGCGGCCTCGTCGGCTAAGGCGCTGGTAACGCCGGACGCTGGATGTTGACGCTCGCGAACGTCGCGGTCTCGAGGTGCGCGGGATTGTTCGGATCGCCGAGCGCGCGGACGAGCGTCAGCTTCAGGACGTACTCGCCGTTCACGAGCTGTGTCCGAGAGCCGGCGGGGCCAACGAAGCCGTCCCACGCGAAGGAAAAGAAGGCCGTGCTGGTGCTGTTGTGCGGAAGGAAGCTGAGAGACATCGCTTCGCCGAGCGGCGTGGTGCCGGTCGAGTCGTACGCCGTAAACGTGGCACGGCTCGACTGGAAGTTGAGGTGCAAGAGGTAGCTCGGAACATCCGGGAACGTCGCCGGCCCGAAGCCGCTCGGGTTGGGCAGCGGGCTCATCGTGAAAGCGTGACCCGCCGGATTGCCGAAGCTCGGAGCGATCGCACCACTCACGTTCGTCCAGGCCGTCTGCCTGGCGGCGGTCCTGAGACCGGTGAGCACCTGGACCGCCTGGTAGTCGCCCTTGAACCCGGCATACGGCACTCGGTAAATGTGTGGTTCGCCGCTTCCGGTCGCCGTGGCGACGAGATAGCCGCCGTAGACACTCCCATCGGGAAGGCCCGCATTCGCGGCGATGGTCACGTTGACGGTGGCGGACTTGTTCTTCTTTACGACGATGGGCCCGGCGGGGCTGAAGGTCACGCCGGCAAACCCCGTCAGAAACTGAAGCTGGCCGGCGCTATTGGGGAAGATACCCGGGCCGGTCGAGAGTGCCGGGGCGTGCGAGAACGTGAACGTCAGCTCGTCCTTGGTCGCGTTGGTTAGGGTGAGCGTTCGGGTGGCGGGCCCCGTCTGGCTCTCACCGAGCGCGAGTTTCCCCGGCGTCACCACCGCCGTGCGCTCGATCGCCGCCTGGATGTCGAGCATGCCCGCGCCCTGCCGCTGGACGTTGTCGAGCAACCCGCTGGCGGGGTTGCCCCACCAAACGTGCGGCACGGCCGAATTCAACAGGATGTCGCGGACATCCGGCGGACGCAGCTTCTTGTCGGCCTGAAGGAGAAGCGCGACGGCGCCGGCGACGTGAGGCGAGGACATCGACGTACCACTCAGGCTCCCGTGACCACCCTGTTCGAGCGGCAGCGTCGAGTAGATGTTCCCGCCAGGCGCCCCGATGTCGGGCTTGAAGGAGAGATCCGGAGCGAGGCCGTACGAGCTGAAGCTCGAGATGAGGCCGCCGGTAGGGCTCGGGAAGCTTCCGATCGCCGCGCTCCACGTCAGCGTCGTCGGTCCGAGAGCGATCTGGGCATTGATCGCCGCTCCCAGCGTGTCGGACGTCATGACCACGGGGATCGTGACAGCGGGTGTCCCGGCGATGCTGGGGGTGATGAACCCGGGGGCGTTGTTATAGAGAACGACGCCGATGGCGCCTGCTGTCTGGGCGTTGAACGCCTTCACATAGAAGGAGCAGGTGCCCCGTCGGATGAGCACGATCTTGCCGGCGAGGCTTGCCGCCGCCGAGGCGGCGCACCCATCCATTGTGGATGCGGGCGTGCCCGTGCGAGCGAGCGGCGCGCTGCCCATTGTCGGAACCGGCCGCGACTCGGTCGCCTGCCCGTAGCCCACGGCCGTGCCGCCCGTGATCGTGAACGTCGGCAGCGTGACGTGGGTGTTGTCGAACGAGGCCACACCGATGACGTTCGCACCCACACCGGGCGCGCCGGCCGAGAAGAATCCGTTGGGGCCGTTGTTGCCGATCGAGGCGACCACGACCATGCCGTGCTTGGTCACCAGGCGGTCGGCTCCGACGGCCGTCGGGTACGTCGGCCATTGGAAGGCCGAGCCGATGCTCATGTTGAGCACGTCCATCTTGTCCGCCAGGGCCCGCTCCATGGCCGCGAGCATGATGTCCGAGCTCGTCGAGCCCCCGCAGCCGAAGACGCGATACGCGCCGAACCGCACGTCGGGCGCAACGCCTTTCACGACGCCATTCGCGCCGACGATGCCGGCAACGTGCGTCCCATGGCCGTTGCAATCATCGGGGTCGGGATCCGGATGAGGGATCGGCTGGTAACTCAGCGAGGTGGAGTCCGCGTTGTACGTGTCGCCCACGAAGTCCCAACCGCGGAACACGCGACAGCGGAAGTCGTCGCCATCGTTGTTCCCCTGATTGTTTCCTTGCTGGTCAGCCCCTCCAGAGAAGCAGCCGCCGAGATCAGGGTTGTTGTAGTCGATGCCGGTGTCGATGACGCCCACCTTGATCCCCTTGCCAGTGAAACCGAGCGTGTTTTGCACGTAGTCCGCGTGGGTCATCTGGATCGCGGTCGCGAGGTCGATCGTCGAGTCGGCGTCCCCGATCGAAGCGGGCAGGGCGACCGGCATGTTCGGCCATACGTTCTTGACACCGGCAAGACCGCGGAGCGCGGTCGCGTCGGCGCCGCTGGCCTTGACGGAGAGTCCATTCCATAGATCGCCGTAGGAGAAACGTTCCTCGTAGGTCACGCCTTTCGCCTGGGCATTGCTCTTGAAGCTGTCGTGCGAGGCGGCCACCGTGGCTGCGCTGCCGCCGTCCGAGGTGGAAGGCTCGGTCAGCTCGACGAACCAGGAGCTTGGCGTTTCATCCATCTCAAGCCCGTTCTCGGC
>VBIL01000109.1 GCA_005879975.1 Chloroflexota bacterium | reverse complement strand
GGAAAGACGAGGCCAAGCTGCCGGCGGTCCTCGGTCGTGTAGGCGATGCCGATTCGGAGGGCGTCCTGCGGGCTGCGGATCGTCACCGGCCGACCGTCGACCAGCACCTCGCCCGCCCCCGCGGGCGCGATGCCGAACAACGCGAGACCCACGTCCGTCCGCCGCGCTCCGACGAGGCCCGCGAAGCCCAGGACTTCGCCGGCGCGCACCGTGAAGGACACGCCGGCGAACGCGCCGTCCCGCGCGAGGCCACGGACCTCCAGCACCGCGTCCCCAGGGCGCGTCGGGGTTCGACGGAAGAACTCACCCATCGTCCGGCCGACCATGTCGCGGATCGCCGAAGAGGCTGTCACCTCGCTCCTCGGACGGGTGGAGATCCAACGCCCGTCGCGGAGGACCGTGATCCGGTCCGCGATCTGGAAAACATCCTCCATCCGATGGGAGATGAAGAGGATCGCTACGCCTTCGCCGCGAAGGGCCTTGACGATCCCAAAGAGGCGGCGCACCTCGTGGGCCGAGAGCGAAGCGGTCGGCTCATCCATGATGAGGACGCGAACACGAAGCGAGAGCGCCTTGGCGATCTCGACGGTCTGTTGTGCCGCGACGGTGAGACCGCGCGCCGGCTCGCCGACGTCGAGACGCACGCCGAGCCTCTCGAGAACCGCCTCGGCGTCGCGGCGCATGGCCCCGCGGTCGACGATCCGGCCGCGGTCGCGGTGACTGATGAAGATGTTCTCGGCCACCGAGAGGTCGGGGAAGATCATCGGCTCCTGGTACACCGCGGCGATCCCGAGGGCCTGCGCCTCGAGCGCGCTTCCCACCCGCGCGGGGCGTCCGTCGACGATGAGCAATCCGGCGTCGGGTTGCACCACGCCGGTCATGATCTTGATGAGCGTCGACTTCCCCGCCCCGTTCTCTCCGAGAAGCGCGTGGATCTCGCCCGCCCGAAGCGCTAGGGAGACATCGTCAAGCGCCTGGGTGGATCCAAACCGCTTCGAGACGCCCCGGATCTCCAGGATCGGAGCTTTGTTGGCCACTTCGTCCTTTCCGTGACTCACTAGATGCGATAGAACCGTTGCGCGTTCCGATAGAGGAGCTTTTCCTGATCCGCTCGGCTGAAGCCTTCCTTTGCCAAGACCGTTCGGTACGCGTCGATCTGCCGAAGGTAGGTGCTGTAGAGGATGTCGACCGGCCAGTTTGTCCCGAACATCGCGCGATCGACGCCGAACGCTTCGATGCAGTGAAGCACCCACGGCCGGATGCTCTCGACCGTCCAGTCGTGGTCGACCATGCCGAGCCCGGAGATCTTGCAAGCGACGTTCGGAGCCTCCGCGAGCGCCGACATCTCACGGCTCCACCGCTCGAAGTACTCGCGCGTCCGCTCCAGGGGAAAGCCGGTATGGCCGAGGATGACCTGGATGCGCGGGTAGGCTTTCGCGACATCGCGACCGGAAATCAGCTTGCCCGGTGAGGCGTTGAGCTCGTATGAGAGGTTGTACTTCTCGAGTGCCGCGTACGCCTCTCGGAAGACCCGCGCACCGGCGTCGTCAGGGTGCTCTCGGATCCGCACGCCGCGGGTGTTCTTGAACTCCACATGGCGGGCGAGCTGCGCTTCCGCGCCCGCGCGCTGCAGATCGCAGAAGACGACGATCGCGTGCGGGAAGCCATAGCCGTCCGCGATCGATTGGAGCCACGCCGTTTCCTCGACGGAATCCGCCGCGCCGCTATCGCCCTCGACGTGCACAGACTTGATGACGTTCGAGCCGTAGAACTCTTTGAGCAGCCGCTCGATGCCCCAGTCCGTACGGATCATCCGGTAGTTCCCGAGGCGTTGATTGTGAGCGGCCGTCCCGGGATCCCGAAGCCACTGGTAGGGGAACCGTTCGAGCTCCCAGAGATGATGGTGCGTCTCGATGAATGGGATGCTGCGGTCGACCTGTTCGGCCATTTGGTTCTCTTCCGCGTGGCGGTCCGTCGGCGCCGCCTTCATCACGACCCGCCCGGTCGGTCCGGATCAGATGGGTGCGCGGCCAAGGGATGGACGTCTACGGACAGCCACGGGAAGAAGGGCAGCGATCTGATCGCGGCGTGGAGCGCGGTCGCGTCTGGCGCTTCCCACAGTCCCCAGTTCGCGCGACGACCGGGAACGCGCCAGAGGCGCCGGATCCGACCCTCGATGGCGAGCTCGCGCGCTCGGACTCGCTCGGCCGCGGTCAGGCGCTCAAGCTCCTTTGGATCGCCGTCGGCAGGCCACAGGACCTCGATATGCACGAGGAATTCCATCGCGGTGGTTCCCCCTCCACGATCCACCGGCGGATCGAGCCTCTAGCCGGATTGGTATCGTCGCTGCCCGGAACGATCGCGACGCGCGCGTGATCGTAGCAAGGGGGCAGAGTCCTGGCGGACGTCAACATCGAACGGCCCGCGAAGCTGACGATCCATGCGATCCAAGCCGTGCCGCTTGTCGCCCCGCTTCGACGCGTCTTTCGCGGAAGCAACTACCAAATGACGAAGCGGTGCACTGTGATAACGCGGGTGACCACGACCGAGGGCATCGTCGGAGAGAGCTACAACGGCGACGAAGAGGGGGACGCCCAGTTGCGCCTCGTCCGCACCATCACCGACACGCTCGCACCATTGCTCAAGGGACACGACGCGGCCATGGTCGAATCCTGCTGGCAAACGATGCTGCCCATCACCTACGACATCCTTGGGGATCGCGCGCTGGCGATGAAGGCGATCGCTTGCGTGGACAGCGCGCTCTGGGATGCGCTCGGGAAGTCGCTGGCGGCGCCGCTCTTCAAGATCTGGGGTGGCTTTCGCGACGAGCTGCCGATCATCGCCATCGGCGGCTACTACGGGATCACCAAAGATGAGGCGCGACTCCGGAAGAAGACGCGAAACGCTTTCGTACCGCGCGTCAGGCCGGCGGCGACGACTTCGTCCTCATGGCCGACGCGAACCAGGGGTACTCGCTCGAAGAGGCGAAACGCTTCTGCCGCCTCGTCGACGGCCTGAACCTCCGTTGGTTCGAGGAGCCCTGCCGCTGGTACAACGATCGGCGCGCGATGCGGGACGTCAGGCTCGCGACGGGCGTTCCGGTGGCCGCGGGTCAGAGCGAGCTCTCACGTGCCGGCGCTCGCGATCTGATGGTCGAAGGCTCGATCGACGTCTGCAATTTCGACGCATCGTGGGGCGGCGGCCCGACGGAGTGGCGGCGCGTGGCCGGCACGGCGATGGCGTTCGGCGTGGCGATGGCCCATCACGAGGAGCCCCAGATCAGCGCGCACCTGCTCGCGTCGATCCCGCATGGTACCTACATCGAGTGCTTTCATCCCGAACGCGATCCGCTGTTCTGGGAGCTGATCGCGAACCGTCCGACGATCCGGAACGGCGCCTACCCCGTGCCGCAGGGACCGGGCTTCGGCCTGGTGCTCGACGAGTCCACGATCCGGAGGTACGCGGCCTGAGCCTCGCGCGTCAGTCGGCCGTGACGTTCTCCATGATCGCGCCCACCTCCGGCGGCAAGCTCGCGCGCGCGGCGGCGACGGCCGCGGCGACGCTCTCGCTGACCGCCTTGCGGATCGCCGCGAGTCTCGCCTCGTCGGCCACCTTCGACGCCGTGAGCGACCGCTCGTAGAGCGCGATCGGGTCCCGCGCCTTCCACTGCTCGAGCTCGGCGGCGGGCCGGTACGTCGCGGGATCGCCGCGGGAATGACCTGCGAAACGGTACGTCTTCATTTCCAGGAGCGTCGGGCCGGCTCCGGTCCGCGCGCGCTGGGCGGCCGCTTGGACCGCGGCGATAACGGCATCGAGGTCCTGGCCATCGACGATCACGCCCGGCATCGCATATGCGGCCGCGCGCGAGGCGATGTCGTTCACCGGCGTGGTCTTGTCGATCCGTGAGTACTCGCCGTACAGGTTGTTCTCGCAGATGAAGATGACGGGCAGGCGCCAGATCGCCGCGAGGTTCAATCCTTCGTGGAAGGCGCCGATGTTCGACGCGCCGTCGCCGAAGATGGCCGCCGCCACCGCGTCGTCGCCGAGCACCTGGGAGGCGTACGCCGCGCCCGCCGAGATCGGTATTCCCGCGCCGACGATCGCGAACGTCGGAAGGAGGCCCACGTCGGGGGCGACGAGATGCATCGAGCCGCCTATGCCCCCGAGCACGCCGGCGCGGCGTCCCAGGAGCTCCGCCAGCACCGCGAGCGGCGAGAGCCCGAGCGCGAGTGCGTGCCCGTGCCCGCGATAGGTGCACGTCACGGTGTCGGTCGGCCGAAGCGCCGCGGCCACGCCGACGGCGACGGCCTCCTGACCCTGGCATGTGTGCATCGTCCCCGAGATGAGCCCCTCGTGGAAAAGGCTCATCGACTCGTCCTCGACCAAACGGATCTCGAGCATGCGGGCGTAGCGGCCGAGCGGTTCCGCAAGCTCGTCGCGCCGCGCGGCCTCGTCGCCGTTCGCGCGCGACTTACTCGTTCGGGACCGCGTCCAGCCGGCCCACCTGGGCTGAGGCAGAGTGCCGGTCTTGACGAGATGCGAGACCGCGGCGGCGACGTCGTCGGGCGATGTGAGATACGCGCGCTCGAGCGCCCCGAAGGGCACGGGAACATCGGGACTCGTGACGCGCGTGATCGGCGCGAGAACACTTGCGTGGCACTCGGCCGCTACGACGCTGGCGACGTCGGTCCCCCACCCGCCCGTCAACGGGTTCTCCTCGACGACGACGAGCCGGCGGGTCCGTGCGACGGACGCCAGCACCGTAGCGCGATCCCATGGTCGCACGGTGCCGAGGTCGATGACCTCGCAGGAGACTGCGTCACCTAACTGATCCGCGGCAGCGAGCGCGATCCGAACCATCTGCCCGAGACTGACGATCGTGACGTCGCGTCCCTCGCGAGCGACGTGGGCCTCGCCGAGCCGCCAGCGCACGGCGCTGGGCTCGAAGTCCTCCTTGACGCCGTACAGATTCCGCGGCTCGAGGAAGACCACCGGATCGTCGCTCCGGATGGCCGCGCGCAGCAGCCCGTAGGCGCTCGCGGGCCCGGACGGCGAGACGACGGTGAGGCCAGGGGTGTTCATGAACCACGACTCGAGCGTCTGCGAGTGCTGAGCTCCGAAGCCGAGTCCGCCACCCGCCGAAGCGCGCAGCACCATCGGGAGCCGCACCTTTCCCCCCGACAGGTAGCGCATCTTCGCCGCTTCGGTGACGATCTGATCGAGCGCAACGCCGAAGAACTCGACGAACATGATCTCGACGACGGGGCGCAGGCCACGCGCGGCGGCCCCGATGGCGGCCCCCAGGATCGCAGTCTCCGCGATCGGCGTATCGCGCACGCGGTCCGGCCCGAACTCCTGCAAGAGACCGGCGGTCACCTTGAAGACACCGCCGGCCTCGGCCACGTCCTCGCCGAATACGACCACGGAGGGATCGCCGGCCATTTCCTCGCGCATCGCCAGTTTGAGCGCTTCGCGCATCGTGGTCTGCATCGCCGCTGAGACTATTCGCTCCCTAGGACACCCGCACGTCGCGGGGCGAGGCGGAGTCAGTGCCTTCTGCCTCAATTGCTCCGACGATCGCGGCTCCAACCTCTCCGGTCGAAGATCGGCCACCGACGTCCGCCGTGCGCGGACCCTCTCGGGCGACGCGCTCGAGCGCGCGCAGGACCAGCGCGCTCGCACCGCGTTCGCCGAGGTGGTCGAGCATGAGCGCGGCCGCCCAGACCGTGGCCATCGGGTTAGCGATTCCCCGTCCCGCGATCTGCGGCGCTGATCCGTGGACCGGCTCGAAGAGCGAGGGATGTCTCCGGGATGGGTCGAGATTCGCGGAGGCGGCCAGACCCAGAGAGCCCTGGAGCGCACCTCCAAGATCGGTGAGGATGTCGGCGTAGAGGTTGCTCGCGACCACAACGTCGAGCGATGCGGGGTCGGTCACCATGCGCGCGGCGGCTGCGTCCACCAGGTAGCTGGTCAGCTCGACATCAGGAAAGCTTTCGGCCACGTCGCGCACGACCTCGTCCCATAGGACGGCCGTGTACTGGATGGCATTCGACTTGGTGACCGACGCCACCTTCTTGCGCCGCTCCCGGGCGCGCTCGAAGGCGTAGCGGGCTACGCGCTCGATCCCTCTTCGCGTATATACGGAGGTCTGAAGAGCGACCTCGTCGGGCGATCCTTGGTGGAACCGACCGCCCACACCCGCGTACTCGCCCTCGGTGTTCTCCCGGATGAAGAGCATGTCCACCGTCTCGCGTGTCCCGTGTCTTAACGGCGAGAGAATCCCATCGAGCACCCGGACAGGACGCAGGTTTACGTAGAGGTCAAACCTCTGACGGATGGGCAGCAGGAGACCCCAAAGGCCGACGTGGTCCGGTACCCGCGGCA
>VBIL01000108.1 GCA_005879975.1 Chloroflexota bacterium | reverse complement strand
GTCATGGCAGACCATCGACCTCGAGACGGGGGCCGCGGCGCCGTTCGCGATCGGCGCGGGCGGCTTCCAGGCCGGTCCGCTGTTCTTCACGACCTCGTTCTTCATCACCGACGCCGCGATCGCGAAGCTCCGCCGCTAGCGATTAGGTACACGACCCCGGCGTGCCGCCCCGAAGGCAGAACTGCATCACCGCCTTCGCCGTGAGGAGATCGACTATGCCGCTCGTCGAGTCGTCGCCGCCCATTCGTCCGAAGAGCTTCGAGCCGTCGCGCGACCACCACATCTCGATGAGGAACGCGTAGTCGCCGAGCCTGCGCGCGGACCCGCGACGATCGCGCAGCCAGACCCCCTGCACAACATTGGCGCCGCCGACCATCGGCCGCTCGACCGTCGCGAACTCCTCGGCCCGCGGGCGCCAGCTCGCCGACACGAGGAGTGAATCGGGGCTGCTCGGGCGATAGACGTCGGTGGTCTTTTTCGAGGTGAGATCGAACGTGTAAGCGACGGTCTGCCCGCCGAACGCGCTGCGCGAGCTCCAGACGAACGCCTCCTGCTCGCCCACAAACTCGGCGCCCGAGGCTGGCCCGATCGGGGTGACGTCTCCGCCGATGATCTTCGTCCCGGTGGCGGCGCGGTCGACTCGCGCCTCGGCCGAGCTCACCGGAACGAGCGTCGCCTGGTAACCGGTTTCGCCAAGACCGAGCCCGAATACGAGCAGCGTGCCGGCTGGCGAGAACGTAAACGGCACCGGCGGCGACCCGACAAATTGCGGATCATCGGCGATGAGCCGCTTCATCGTCCCATCGTCCGTCGAGCCGATCCACAGCCCGGTCATCGCTGGGTCGGTATCGGCGCGGGCGAGCGCGAAGCGCGCCCCGTCCGGCGAGACGAGCGCCTGCCGCGGCGCGCCTTTGAGCAACAGCTTCGATCCACCTATCTCCGGGCGCAGGACGTAGAGACTGCTCTGCGCCTCCGGAACGTTCAGCGAAAGGAGGACAACACGGCCGTCGGCCGACGCCGAGACCGCCGCGCTGGTCTGGGCCGGAGCGGTCCGCACGCCAGCCACGTGCGCGGTCGCGACCTGGGTCGCGCGAGCCGCGTCGAGGTCCAGCAGCACGACGCGAAAGTCCTCCCCGGAACCGAGCACGACGTAGCGGAACTCGGCCGGGACTCGGACCTTGGTCACGCTGACCATTGCGTCGCCGGGAGCGTTCGGCGTTGCCGTCGGACTCGGCTGCGGCGATGGGCTTGGGGAAACGGCAACGGCTGTCGGCGAGAGAGCCACCGTCACGGAGGGGCTCGGGCTCGTGGCCGGCGCGGCGCCGCGCGTGCCGTACAGGGCGACGACCGCGAGGATGATGAAGATCGACACGGCGATCGCCACGGCCACCGTGGCAGGCCTGTATCGCATTCCGGTCCGAGCCTAACGCCGTTCTCCCCCATTCAGGTGTTCCGGGAAACGGCGGCGCGTCCGAGTCTTTCGCGGTGGCAATGGCACTCGACGTCGCGGTCCCAGTAGTCGATCCCTACGGCAGCGTGTTCCGGCTGCTCCGTTCCGTGGAGCTCCCGTTCTCACTGTTCCGGGTCGAGGATCCTTCCGATGTCGAGGCCGACGCACCCTTCGCGATCCTGAGCTCGTACGGGAAAGCCGACGCAGCTCAGGTCGCCGAGCTGGCCGGGCGCGTGCCGACGGTCGTCTACGCGGTGCAGGTCCGCGCGAACGATCCTGCCCCACTCATGAGCGCGCTCGGTTACGTCAGCGACCGCATGCCGGCCGGACTCATTCGCGACGTGATCATGAGCGCGCTCTCACGCTCCACCGGTCGCTAGCCGCTTCTCCACGTCTTCGTGATCTTGCGGATCAGCCAACCGAACGTCGCCGAGTCGAACTTGTCCTCCTGATCCGGAGCTCCCGCTCGCCGACCCAGCGTGAATACCCAGACGATCGGACCGAAGAGGATCAGCACGAGCACGAGCGTGAAGAACCATTCCATCTAACGCGGCTCCGGCAACACTCCGCCACCGGCATCGAGATAGCGGTCGGGATTCTCCTGGAAGATCCGCTTGCAGCGCTCGCTATCGAAGAAGTAGACGAGAGCCTCGTAGCGGACGCGGATCGCGCCGGCTTCAAGGGGCGTACCGCAGATTACGCAGCGTCGATCGGTCATGAGGGCTCGAGCTCGATGAGCGGCTGGTGCGCGCGAACAAGCTGGCCGTTCTCGATGAAGATCCGGCGGACTTTCCCGGCGGCCGTGGAGCGGATCTCGTTGAAGAGCTTCATTGCCTCGATCAAGCCGATGACCTCGCCCGCGGCCACCTTCGATCCCACCTGGATGTAGGGCTGGGTCTGCGGTGATGGCGAGCGGTAGAAGATGCCCGTGAGCGGCGCGTTCACCGTCGGCAGCTCAGTCGCCATCGGGGGCGACATCCCGCCGACTGGCGTACCGGATGACGCCGTGGGCGGCGGCGGCGTCGCCGCACCCGCGGCGACCCGGCCGTCTTTGGCCACGCGCACGCGGACGCCACCTCGTTTCACTTCGAGCTCGCGCACGTCCTCGTCCGCGAGACGTTTGAGCAGCTCGCCCACGAGCGCGTTCGCCTCAGCGCGGATTCGCTTCGGGTCGGGCACTAGGCCACGTCCCTCGCGATCACAAGCGCGACGTTGTGGCCGCCGAAGCCCATGGAATTGGAGAGCGTCACGTCGACCTCCGCTTTGCGCGAGCGGTTCGGCACGTAATCGAGATCGCACTCCGGGTCGGGAACTTCCTGGTTGATGGTCGGCGGAAGCACGCGGTCGCGCATCGCGAGGATGCAGAGCCCGGCCTCGATCGCGCCGGCGGCCCCTAGCGTGTGCCCGGTCATGGACTTCGTCGACGACACCGCGAGCTTCCTGGCGTGCTCGCCGAAAACCGTCTTGAGCGCGGCGGTCTCGGCGCCGTCGTTCGCCTGGGTCGAGGTGCCGTGCGCGTTCACATAACCGATCCGCTCGGGAGGCACACCGGAATCGGTGATGGCCATCTGCATCGCGCGCACAGCACCTTCACCGCCGGGAGGC
>VBIL01000107.1 GCA_005879975.1 Chloroflexota bacterium | reverse complement strand
GGGTTGTGACTGCCATTGGCTGCACTTCCTTTGCCCGAACCCTAGGCGCCTTGGTTGCAAATAGCAAGCAACTTCCAGTATTGTAAGAAACCGGTGGAAAAGCATGGAAACCACGTTGCGCGCTCCCTTGAAGTCGTCGGGTACAAGTGGGCGCTCCTCATCGTTCGCGAGCTCCTCGACGGACCGCGCCGCTTCACCCAGATCTCACGAGCGCTGCCGGACGCGAACCAGAAGATGATCACCGCGCGGCTTCGCGAGCTCGAAGCCGCGGGCGTCGTCTCGCGCGTGGCCTACGCCGAGGTGCCGCCGCGCGTCGAGTACTCGCTCACGCCGCGCGGTCGAGCGCTCCGCCCGGTCGTCGAAGCGCTTCGCTCGTGGGGAAAGAGCCTTCCCGCGCGGTAGCGTTCCGTCGCGTGGCCTACCGCATGGTCTGGCGTGATCGGGACTGGCGCGACGAAGCGATCGCGTGGGCTGAACGACGACTTGCGGAACGAGGAAGGCGTGTCAGCGGCAAGGCCGAGCAGATCCACGTCGTCCCATGGTCGACTGTCCTGCGCATTCCGACCGATCGCGGTGCCGTGTACTTCAAAGCGACCTGGCCGCCGCAGCGGCACGAGGCCGCAATCACGGAAGCCCTCGCGCGATGGGCGCCTGACCAGGGGACCGCGGTCCTCGCGCTTGATCGGCGTCGCGGCTGGCTCCTCGCCGAGGACGCGGGGCCACGGCTGCGCGAGGTCCTCGCGAAGGATCGCGACATCCGGCGCTGGCATGCTGTGCTTCCCCGCTATGCCGAGCTGCAGCTCAAGACCGCGCCGCACGTGAGCGAACTGCTGAAGCTCGACGTCCCCGATCGTCGCGCCGACGCGCTCGCGATGTCGTACGAGCGCCTTCTCAAGGAGCGTTCACTGATGCGCATCGGCCTGAAAGAAGGACTCAGCGCCGTGCAGCACGAACGCCTTCGGGGCATGGTGCCGCAGGTGCGCGAATGGGCGATGGCGATCTCCGCCGCGATACCCGCCACGATCCAGCACGACGACCTTCACGACGGACAAGTGTTCGTGCGCGATGGGCACTACCGCATCCTCGACTGGGGCGACGCGTGCGTGTCGCACCCCTTCTATTCGCTGAGCGTGATCCTTCGGAGCATCGCGTACACGTTCAAGCTCGGGCACGATGCGCCCGAGCTCGCGCACGTTCGCGACGCGTACCTGGAGCCGTTCACTCGCATCGCGACCAGAAAGCAGATCCGCGCTGCATATCCGGTAGCCGCGCGCCTGGGCTGGATCTCGCGTGCGCTGTCGTGGGCGCTGGTTGTCGAGAATCTCCCGCCGGCGAGCAAAAGAAAAGAGCGCGGCAGCGTGCCGCGCTCACTTCAACGTTTCCTCGAAGCTACAGCTTCGGCTTAACGACCATCCTCGGGACGAGGGATTTCTTGTCGACCCAGGTCGCGTTCGCGATCATCTCGGTCCATCCGGGGATCGTGTCGACGGTCGTCACACGGTAGTTGTGGTGATTCACATCGATCAGGCTTCCGACGACGGCGCCGTACGAGACCGCCGACTTCCCATCAAGCGGGCCGCCATGCAGCTTCACGGTGACGCTCGCGCTGAACTTACTCACCGGGACCGATCGGAGAATCGGCCTCCTCTGCGTGCCTTCTGCTGCTTGAGCGCCGCGATCCGGTTCTTCTCCTGCTTGTCGCGCTTGGGTCCCCTCTGCTTCGGCACCTTTAGTAGCGCCGCGCCGGACGGCGCTGCTCGAAGCAGTCGCTGCAGTAGACCGGCTTGTCGCCACGGGGCTGGAACGGCACGCGCGCTTCGCGGCCGCAGTTGCTGCATGTCGCGGTGAACATCTCGCGCTGTCCGCCATATCCGCCGCCACCACCACCGCCGCGTCCGCCACCCTGCGCGCGACGCGCAGCGCGGTCGGTTGGGCAACGGGTCGGCGCGTTCTGGAGACCGCGGCTGGCGTAGAACTCCTGCTCGCCGGCCGTCCAGATGAATTCCTGCCCGCAGTCCTTGCAGGTCAGGGTCTTGTCTTGAAAGCTCACGTGGGGATCCTCCATAGCTCGCGGCCCACTTCTAGGTTCGTGCGAGCCAGGGAGCCCCCTAAGTGTAGGGCTTAGGTGCGAACTCTCGCGGGCTGGAGCGCCTTTCCCGCGCGCTCGAGTGCGTAGTACCCGATCGCGATTGCGGCGGCCCAGGTGGGCACGGAAATAAGTGGAGAGGTGAGGTCGGTGCCGGAGAGCTGCGCGTGCAGGAAGAGCGTGACGAAGCCCACGTAGCTCAGGCGGTGGAACCACTGCCAGGCGCCGTCGTAGCTCATGAGAAACGGCACGAACACGTCGAGCACGCCCACCTTCGCGGTCGCATCGAGCAGCAGCGCGACGACGTGCGTAAGCGCGGCGGGGATGACGATCCACGGCGTCCAGTCATGAAGCGCGCGCACCGCCCGGTTCGACGCGAGGAAGCTGAGGAGCTGTGTGCGCGGCGCGATCCCGGTGAGGACCGCGATGCAGAGCGCGGCGTATGCGGCGAGCCCGCTCGCCCGAGCGAGCTCCCAGAAGAAGAGATCCATCTACGAGCTCTTCGTTGTCGTCACAGCCGTCCGCGTCGTCGTGCGGACGCTCGACGAGAGCGACGTCGTGCTCTGCGTCGTGGCGGTCGCGGTCGGCGTGCTGGTCGTGCTCGTGGTGGTCTCGCTAACCGCGGCGACGACCGCCGGCTGCAGCGGCGCGTTTGTGATGTAGAGGTGCGAGTTCGCGAAGCCGAACGATCCGGCAAAGATCGAGAGCGTGGCGAGCGCCGTCCCAGCTTTGAGCGCCCACGCGGGGACGGGACCGGACCGCTTGTGGCCCGGCCCCGTCTTGGGGTTGAGAGGGAGGGTGTGGGAGTTAGCGGCCAAAGCCCGGACCCGCGGGCCGCGTCGAGTCGACGAGGCGCGCGATGCGGTCCGCAAGACCGTTGCCCAGCTGCGTCGCCTGATCGGCGGTGATCGTGCCGGCGGTTTGCGCGGCGGCGATCTTCGCCTTGGCGTCGGCGGTGAGCGCGGCGACGAGACCGTCGCGGGACTTACCCGCTGTCGCGGCCGCGATCTGCGCGAGGGTCTGGCCGGCCTGCATCTTCGTGCGCAGGTCAGCGGTGGTTGTGCCGAGGTAGGTCGCGGCGGCGGCGAAGGAGTCGCCGATCACACCGCGCTCGCCGGGTCCGCCGGGACCGCGGCCCTGCGGTGCGCCCTTCTGGTCGACGAGCGTCGTGATCTCGGTCTGCTCGGCGGCCATCAGCGCTTGGATGAGCCCGTCGCGCGTTTTGCCGTGAGCGACTGCGACGTCTGCGAGGCTCTTCGTGGTACCGAGCTCGGTGCGGAGCTGGTCGACGGTGATGCCGATGTAGGTCGCGGCGGTGCTGTAGACGTCAGCGCCGTGTTGTCCGTTGTTGTCGGCGAGGTTCGCGGTCGGTCCGCTGATCGCGGAGCCTACCGAGGTGGTGATGTCCGGGCCGTACGCGGCCATGGCCACTCCACCGGAGAGGCCGAGGGCGAGCACGCCGGCCGTGACGAGGGTCTTTGCGGGATCGAGCTTCATTTCTTTCTCCTGAGTTGTTGTGTCAGGAGTACCCAATTCAAGGCCGCCGGTTGTGAAAAGAAGTTGAGAGTCCGCTGCGCGAGCCGGTTTTCTTACCGCGCTCTCACTTCGACCATATGCTCGCGGCCGTGGCGGCGGTGCTGGGGGTCTCAAGTTCGATGCTCCTCGAGCGGCCTTTGGAGCAGGCGATCACGTTCGCGGTCGAGAACGAGTTCCGCGCATTTGAGGTGTGGGCCGACCACCCCCACGCCCATCCCGACGAGACCCCACCGGAGATGAGGCGCCGCATTCGCACCGCGCTCAGCCCTTTCGACCGGATTTCCGTGCACGGGCCACTGGGCAATGCGAGCCTCGCGTCCATCAATCCCGGGATCTGGCGCGAATCGCTGCGGCAGCACCTCGCGGCGACCGAGCTCGCGCACGATCTCGGGGCAACCGTCCTCGTCGTCCACCCCGGCGATCTTCGTGACCACCGTTTCAAGGCCGAGTTCCTACGCCTTTCGTGCGAGGCATTGGGGAAGGTCGTCGAGCGCGGTGCAGAGCTTGGTGTCACGATCGCGATCGAGAACTGTGGGCCCCTTCACGCCGGGATCGATCAGACGGCGGCGGACCTCACGACCATCGTCCGCTCGCTCGGCCCACACGGAAAGGTGTGCCTCGACACGGGGCATGCTGCGGTCAACAAGAACGCCGCCGAGCTGATCGCGTCGCTCGGCGATGCCATCGTGCACTTTCACGTTCATGACAATCACGGAGCGCGTGACGAGCACTTGCCCATCGGCGCCGGATCGATCGACTTCGCGCCGTACGTTCCGATCCTCGAGCACCTCGAGGGCATGGCGATCGCTGAGATCGTGTGGGAACAAGCGCGTAGCACCCAATCGCCCGAGACGCTTGCACGCGCCGCGAAGGACGGATGGTCGAAGCTGCTGGACAAGCCGCGTTGAACGGATCGCGCGTTTGCGTTCCTCCAGCGACGCGATAGCCTGCCGAGCGACCGTGGATCCACGTCTCACCCGTCGCGACCTTCTTCGTCTCGGGGCGTTCGCCGCAAGTAGCGCCGCGATCGCTCCGATCATTCAAGCTTGCGGTCAAGCAGCGCAGGCGCCCGCATCGTCCGCGCCGGTCGCGACCGCTAGCGCCAAGTCAACTCTGGCCCCCGCGTCACTCAACGTGCAGGTCGGCGTGCAGAACGTCGAGTTCGCGGGAATCCTCGCCGCCGAAGATCAGGGCTACCTCAAAGCGCTCGCGCTCGCCGAGACCCTGCTCCCGTATGGGCCGAACGTACAGCCCGTGACGGTAATCGCCGGCGGTTCTGCGCACGTCGGCGTCATCGGCGGCGCGGACACGTTCCTCAAAGCACGCGCCAGCGGGATTCCGGTGGTCGCGATCGGAACGATGTACCAGAAGGCGCCGTCGGGCCTCGTCAGCCTCGCGAAGAATCCGATCCGATCGCCAAAGGACGCGGTAGGGAAGAAGATCGGGCTCCAGTCCGGTGCGCGGGGTCCATGGTCGACGATCCTGAACCTCGCCGGCCTCAAAGAGTCGGACATGACCATCATCCCGGTGCAGTTCGATCCCACGCCCCTCGTGCAGGGTCAAGTCGATGGCTTCTGGTCGTTCGCCTTCAACCAACCACTCGTTCTGCAGGCCCAAGGCCTCGACACCGTCTTCATGACCGCGTTCGATGCGGGATACAAGTTCTACGGTGACGTGATCATCACGACCGATCAGGGCGCGAAGGACAGCGCGGACGCGCTCTCGCGTTGGCTGCGCGCGACCTCGAAGGGCTGGGACTACGCGTTCGGCTACCCGGACGCGGTCGCGAAACTGGCCGCGGACAGGTCACCGGCTCTGAACCTGGACGTGAAACAGCAGACCGCGCAGCTCAAGGCCGAGAAGGACTTCATGATGTCGAGCAAAGGCATCTACGCGATGGATCAGGCGACCTGGCAGGCCGGGATCGACATTCTCAAGAGCCTGAATCAGCTCGACAAGCCGATCACCGCCGCCGAGGTGATGAACACATCCATCCTGGAGGCGGCGGCGAAGCTGCCATAGCCGCGCCCATCTCCTCCGCTCCCGTCGCGATCTCCCTCGCCAACATCAGCAAGATCTATGACCT
>VBIL01000106.1 GCA_005879975.1 Chloroflexota bacterium | reverse complement strand
CTTGTCTACCGGACCGACCGATACGGCGCACTCAGGCTCGACGTGTACCGGCCGCCCTCCGGCCGGCGCGCGTGCCCGGTCGTCTTCTTGGTCAACGGCGACGCGCCGGAGGAGATCATCGCCACTGCGAAGGACTGGGGCGTCTTTCGCTCGTACGGCGAGCATCTCGCCGCGCGCGGCCTCGTCGGCGTTCCATTCAATCACCGCTCGACGAACCGATTCGAGCGCACCGAGGCTGTGAACGATGTCGGAGCCGCGATCGCCTTTGTCCGAGGCCGGGCCGAGGATTTCGGGATCGATCCGGGTCGCGTCGGCGTCTGGGTCTTCTCGGCCGGCGGCCCGTTCGGCCTCGCGCCGTTCCTCCAGCGACGCCCCGACTGGCTCCGGTGCGCCGCCGGCTTCTACACGATCTGGGACCTCGGACCGTTCCGCGCGAGCTTGCCGTCGGCGACCGATGAGAGCATCCGCAGATGGTCTTGCCTGACGGCCCTCGACTCCGAGAGCCCCGATCTGCCGCCGCTCCTGCTCGCGCGCGCGGGGCGGGATAGCTCCCCGATCCTTGAAGGCACCGACACATTCGTGCGCAGAGCTCGTCAGCGAGGCCTCGATCTGACCGTACTCGATCACGCGACCGGCCAGCACGGCTTTGACACCCGCGACGACGACGAGCGCTCGCGCGAGATCATTCGCCAAGCTCTCGAATTCTTCGTGCGCCACCTTAGCCTGTAGGCAGATGGCAGGGCCGACGATCCGCACGGAGGCGAACGGGCCGTACGTCGTCACCGGTCCGATAACGATCCTCGACGTCGACGGGCATGAGCATTCTGTTCCCGAGGGTCATACCGTCAAGCTCTGCCGCTGCGGCCACTCCGCAAACAAGCCGTTCTGCGACTCGACGCATCGGCGCGTCGACTTCGTCTCGCGTCCGTCGTTTGAGCCAGAGCCCAGCGAAACGTGAGCGCGCGAGGCCTGGTCTGGTCTGCTGGCGTGGTCCTCGCGGTCCTCGCGCTGCTCGCGGCGCTGTTGGTGGCGAGCGCGCTGCCCGCCGGATACGACTTCCGCGCGTACTGGCTCGCGGGCCGGCATCTGTTGACCGGCGCGCCGCTCTACCCCGGTCCCGACACGATCCTCGGATTGCCCGACGAATTTCGCTACCTGCCCGCAGTCGCGATCCTCTTCGTGCCGCTCGCGCTCCTGCCATATGAGGTCGCCCTCGCGATCTGGACCGCGCTGCAGGTGGCGGTCGCCGCCGTCGTCGGCATCGCGCTCATCCGCCCGCTGCCGCCTTCATGGCGCCCCTGGGCCACGGCCGGCTATGTCTTCTTCCTCGGCCTCGTGCTCGAAGTGACGCTCGGCAACGTGAACCTCATATCTCTCGCGCTTGCCCTGGCAGCCTGGCGTCTGCGGGCGCGTGCCCTCCCGGCGGGTGTACTGCTGGCGGCCGCCGTCGGGCTCAAATTCCTGCCCTTCAACCTCCTCCTTTTCTATCTGGCGGCGGGACGGTGGCGACCGGTCGCCGCCGGGGGGGCACTCGGCACGGTTGCTTTGGTCGCGAGCGCGGTCGCGCTCCCCGACCGCACCGCCGAGTACGTTCGGTTCGCGCCGCGCCTCCTCGAGCAGGATTGGGTCTACGCCCACATCGCACGCCCGGGTCCTCCGGCGCTCGCGGCGATCTTCTGGTCCGACGCGTTCCCGCTCGCGCTCGCCGCCGCTTCGGTCCTCGTGGCCGTTATCGCGGGCGTCGCGGCGCGCCGCGATTCCTCGAACGAGAACACGTGGCACGCGCTCACTCTCGCCACGGCTGGCTACCTCGCGCCCTTTGGCTATTTCTGGACGACGTTCCTCATCCTGTCGTTGCCGCTCGCCGCCGACGCACTTCGCCGCGCCGCCGCACGAGCGTCACGCGAGCGCGCCGCGATCGTCGGCGCGGTAGCCCTGTCGTGGCTGCTGATGGAACCCCAGGAGGTCGGGACGCTCGTGCCGATCCTCTGGCATCTCATCGGCGTCTTGCTCCTCTGCGCGACCGCGGTCCTGACACTGGTCCGCCCGAGCGCTGTGCCGCTCACCCTCTCCGATAGTCGCGCGCGCACGACCCCGTAAGCTCGTCGGCGGCCCGCACCGAGCGTCTAGGCTTCCGACCGAATTGAGCCTTCGAGCTTCGAGCATCGTGTTCGCAGGCCTGGTCGCCTGCGCGATCCTGCTCCTCGTCGGCAGGGCAGCGGTCACAGTTCGCGACGCGGAGCTTTCGGACTTTCGTTGCTTCTACGAGGGTGGGCGGCTCGTTCGCCTCGGGCTCGACCCCTATGACCGCGCGACGTGGGCGAGCGTCCTGGAAGCAGACCCGGAGCGTCATCCACCGTGCGCCGAGACCTTCTACTACCCGCTCTGGACGGCAATGGCGATGGTTCCGCTCTCGGTCCTGCCCGAGCCGGCGGCGCTGGCGGCGTGGGAGGTCGTCCTTTTCGGATGTCTGCTCGGCGGAGTCGCGCTCCTTGCCCGAGCCTGGCCGATGCTGGGCGGCCACAAGCTGCTGCTCCCGATCCTTCTCTGGTCGCAACCGACATTCAGCGCGATTGCCAACGCGCAGCTCGGGCCCGTCGTCTTTTTTGGCCTCGCGTCCCTCGCGTTGGCACTCGAACGAGGCCGCGAGCGAGCCGCGGCGGTTGCATGGTGCATCCTCCTCATCAAGCCCAACATAATCCCGCTCGCGCTCATCGGCCTCCCGTTGCTGCGATCGCGACGATTCGCGATCGCGGTCGTGGCTCTGGGTTCTCTCATCCTGCTCGCGAGCCTGGCTCTCGTTCCGAGCTGGCCCCTCGACGTCCTCCGCGTGATCTTCGGTCAGCAGCTCCTCGTCGATCGTGACCTGGGGACGCTGTCGGCGCTCGCGATCGTCCTGGGTCTGCCGTCCTTCGTCGGGATGCTCGCGGCTGTGCTCGCTCTCGTCGGATTCGTGGCGCTGCTGCCGCGCCGTCCTCTCCGAGGCCGCGAGCTTGTGGCTGTCCTTGCGGTCGCATCCTTCCTCATCACTCCGTACGCCCGGCCGCCCTGGGTCATTACCGTGCTGTCATTGGTCGGAGCTCCGCTGGCGGCGCACGTCCTCATCCCTATTGCGACCGCGGCACTCACGGCATACGCGCTCCGCAAGCTCGGCTCGGATCCGGCCAAGCTGATCGCCGAGCCCGCCTCGCTCAGGCGACCCAGTACCAGAGAACGAACATCGCGGTGAAGAGCGCACCGATGGCGGTGCCAAGCGCGACGTACGCCCGGCCGAGCGACGGATGCCCGGCGATCGCGAGGACCACGAACGCTGGGAAGATCGTCAGGTAGTAGCGCGGAGACGAAGTGAGCGAGCTCGTGCCGACGGACATCAAGAAGACGACCGACGCGTACGCCGCGAGGCTCGGCCGCAGGAACCGCCAGGTGAGGACGACGAGCGCACCGATGAACAGGGTCAGAGCGAGGACGAAGTACGGGAATCCGTAGACGTTCGGATCGAAAAGATCGGCGAACGCTTGCAGCGGCGATGCCGGATGGACCCCCCAGTTCGCCTCGGCGGTGAAGAGCGCCATCGGATCGCCGGTGATTCGCCAGAGGACCCCGAGCCAGGCGATGAAAGCGACCGGCGCCCATATGGCGGATGCGACGGCGCCGCGGGCACCCGAGCGTTGGAACCCCTCGATGGCGAGGGGTACCACCACAGCCGCACCGATGAACGCCCGCGTGAGCGCGGCGAGCACGCCAAGAGCTCCCGCGACCAGCCACTCGCCGCGCCGCGCGTGGTAGACGGCTCCGATCGAGAGTGCAAGCAGCAACGACTCTGGATACACGACGCTCAGGAAAACGCTCGTGGGAAAGACGAGAAGGTAGAGTGCTGCGCGCAACCCGGCTGGCGCATCGTGATCGATGGCGACGAGGCGGGCGAGATAGACGACCGCGACCGCAAGCGCACCGTTGGAGATGAGAACGCCGGCGGCGAGGTACGCATCGTCGGTTCCCCCGAATGGCGTGCCGAGGATACGCATGAGGAGCGGATAGAACGGCAAGAACGCCATGTTCGACAGCTGCTCCGCGGAGTATCCGTCCCGGGCGATGGCGAGGTAGGAGTAGGCGTCCCAACGCGACGCCGCATCGAGAAGCGGATTGCTGGAGAGGTGGCACGATTCCCCGCAGGGTGTCGCCTGCGGCAGGAGCGCTAACGCCAGCAGCGCGATCGCTGCGGTAAGCAGGCGTGTCGCTATGTACGGAATCAGTAGGTGACGGGTCGCCGCCAAGGCGGCCATGCTAGGTACGGCTATTCGACATCACCGCGGAATCAGCGCTCTGATCCGCTTGCTCGAAGGGCTCGACCATCGCTGCAGGTGACTGACTCGAGAATCTGTCGTTGGATCGAGTGAGATGTCGCGGGAAGGCTCGCCTGCTCGTGAGCGAGTACGTAGGTGGGCCACTCGGCCACGTCGCGAATGAAGACGTAACGCGCCCGCACGATGTCCCGAATAGGGTCGAGCTTGTCAACGTA
>VBIL01000076.1 GCA_005879975.1 Chloroflexota bacterium | reverse complement strand
GGGTCGCGCTTCCTCGACGATCTCGCCCCGGTCCTCTTTGCCGCGCTCGCGTGGGGCATCGGGGTCGGGCTCATGCGGACGCTTGTGGAACGCGTTGTGTTCGCGATCATGGCGCTCTGGTCGTTCGTCATCTTTCAGGCGGCCGCTTTCCTCTACGACAAGTCCTGGGACACCCTGCCGGTCAATGTCAACGACGACCCGTCGAAGCTCTTCAACTGGAACGATCCGCAGTGGCTGGCCGTGCTCCGGTCCATACCCGCCGCGGTGAACGACGAGCGGGCGATCGCCGGCGGGATCCTCAGCATGCTCGTGCTCACGCTTTTCATTCGCCTCGAGGTACGTGCCGCGCGCAGGAGTGAGCTAGCGTCAACTGCGTGAGCGCGTTCATCATCTTCTTCGGACGAGGTGGGTCGAGCGACATCGAGCGACAGCTCGACTCGGTCAAGATCGCGATCGGCGGCGTCGTGCTAGCGCGCGCCGGTGAGGCCGGGTTCTCACGCCTGTACGGCGTGACCAACGACCAGGAAGCCGCCGCGGCGTTCCAAGCCAGGGGCGCGGCGATCCTTCCGGCTCGCACGGAGCCGTTCCACTTCGGCCAGGAGCTCTCCCGGATCGTCCACGAGAAAAAGCTCGACCGTGTGTGCACGATCGGCGCGGGCGCCGGCGCGCTCCTCACGACGCAGGACCTGCAGGGACTACGGGAGGATCTTGAATCGAGCGAGGCGGTCGTCCTGTCGAACAACTCGTATTCGGCGGATCTCGTCGCGTTCACTCCCGCGTCGGCGCTCGACGCCATCGACCTGCCTGCGACCGATAATCCTCTGCCGCGGCGGCTTCATCAGCAGGCCGGGCTTTCGTCGCGGCAGATGGAGAAGTCGGCGGCGAGCCTCCTGGACGTCGACACGCCGACGGACGCGGCCTTGCTGGCACGCCATCCGCGCTGTCCGGCCGAGCTGCGCGACCTTCCGGCCTGGCAGGACGAGCTCGGAGGCCGCATCGACGCCCTCATGCGCATCGTGACAACGCCCGAGAAGGAGCTGGTCGTCGCCGGACGCGTCGGCGCGCCGGTGTGGACGTTCATCGAAAGCCAGACCGCGTGCCGTGTGCGCATGCTCGCCGAGGAGCGGGGGATGCAGGCGGCCGGGCGCGACATCTCCGGCGAAGCGCGGAGCGCGCTCGGATTCCTCTACGAGCTGGT
This sequence comes from Chloroflexota bacterium, assembly GCA_005879975.1. GTDB lineage: Bacteria > Chloroflexota > Limnocylindria > P2-11E > P2-11E > 3-1-20CM-2-70-9. The sequence goes on along the minus strand of VBIL01000076.1, from coordinate 23,160 downwards.
CGGTCCGCGCGAATTCTTCGCGATGATGGGCGAGCTCGGCGACGGCATGCTGTTCGACATGCTGGTTCTCTTCGCACACCTGGGCTGGCGGCCCGGAGCAGAGGAGCGCTTCGCGTCGTACCTCTTCATGGCCGAACGCATTGCCGCGAAGCCGCTTCGCGAGTTCACTGAAGCCGCACGCGATGCGCCGTTCCCGCTCCTTCTCGGCGGGCACACGCTTGTGTCCGGCGCGTTCTGGACGATGGTCGAGGCCGCCTGGGCCGGACATCCCGAGATTTGAGCGCGCTCTTCGATCACCACGTCCACAGCGACCGCTCCGACGGCACGGTGTCGCTCGAAGGACGCGCGAAGAGCGTCGCGATTCGACCGCACGGCGTGTCCGACCACTATCCCTGGAGGGACAAGCTGCGGAACGAGAACGACCTCAAGCGGTACCTCGAGGACGCCTCGCGGCTCGGTCTGCGGGTCGGCATCGAGTACGACCTCGGTGTCGCTCCGCCGCTCTCGGCGGGGCTACGCGAGGCGCTTCACTACGTGATCGGAGCGGTTCACCAGGTCGAGATCGACGGCAACTGGATCCGCTACGACGACGCTGGCGCGTACGTGAAGGGCCGCACGAAGCTGTTCAAGCAGGCAGAGCGATTCAGCGATCCCGAGCTTCAGCGCCGGATCCTCGAGCGGACGCTCGAGGTGGTCGCCCAAGGGATCGATCGCGATCGCATCGACATCCTTGGTCATCCGACATTCTCCGCGTTGCAGGCACTCGGCGATCCGGAGAGGGTCTATCCAGAGGAGTGGCAGGAGCGTCTGATCGCGCTCTGCGTCGCCGGTGGTATCGCCATCGAGATCAACGAGAGCTATGGCGTGCCGCATCGGGAGTTCCTGGTCCGTGCGGCTCGTGCGGGCGCTTTCTTCTCGGTCGGGACGGACACGCATTTCGAGCTGAAACCGCTTGACAAGACTGAAGCGATGATCGCTGCGGCGAAGCTTCGCGCTGAGAGTTTTCTGGGCGGAAGTCGCCCAAGGATCGACCTGCGTTCCTCGACCTCGTAGCCGCTAGGCGGCTGGCGTGTCCTCGGCAAGCAGCTCGTAGACCAGCAGCCCGATAGCGACCAGAAGGATCAAGTGGACGGCGTTTCCGGCGAAGTTGACCGCTTGGGCCACGAACCACGCGACGACCAGCACCCAGACTGCGATCCAGCGCACGCGATGGCCGGTCGCGGCGGTCACAAAACGCAGGCTAGCGCCCGTATACTTTTCATGCAGGACCACCTGCGATCCGCGGCAGGAGGGGAGCCGTGTTCCGAGGACTGTCTGTCTACACCGGAAACGCCCACCCCAAGTTCGCCCGAGATATTTGCAGTCATCTGGAGATCCAACCTGGCGCTATCGATGTCTTCAAGTTCGCCAACGACAACATCTTCGTGCAGATCAATGAGAACGCACGCGAGCACGACGTCTTCCTGGTCCAGTCGCTCGTCGGTCCCTCGGTCAGCGACGCGATCATGGAGCTCCTGATCATGATCGACGCGTTCAAGCGTGCCTCCGCCGGCCGCATCACCGCGGTCATGCCGTACTACGCCTACGGCCGGAGCGATAAGAAGGACCAGCCTCGCGTACCGATTACCGCGCGTCTCCTGGCCGATCTCATCGGCGTCGCGGGCGCGGATCGTTTCCTCACGATGGACATGCATCAGATGCAGATCCAGGGGTTCTTCTCGATTCCTGGAGACGAGCTGTCCGCGCGCAACCTCCTCGTCGAGTCCTTCCGCTCGATCGTGGAGAAGGATCCCGACGGTGTCGCGCTCGTCGTGCCCGACCTCGGCTACTCCAACGTCGCGCGGCGCATTGCGGAAGCCCTGCAGATCCCGCTCGTCTTCATGCAGAAGACCCATCGCGACAACAGCGGCCGGAGCGAGGTCGTGAACGTCATCGGCGACATCGACAAGACCCGCGTCATCATCATCGACGACGAAATCGACACCGGCACGACCATCCTCAACGCGGTCCGGATCCTCCAGGATCGTGGAGTGAACGAGATCTACGTCGGCTGCACCCATGCCCTTCTCTCGGGAGATGCCGCCGAAAAGCTCGCCAACAGCGGGATCGAAAAACTGATCACGACCGATACGGTCCCCCTGCGGCCGTCCGCTCGCGACACCCAGAAGTTTGAAGTCATGACCGTCGCGCCCCTCTTCGCGGAGGCGATCCGTCGCATCCACGAGGGCGAATCCGTCGGCGCGCTCTTCAATCCACCGGGGTTGCAGCTGCCGCTGCAGGTCAACTAGCGACCGAGTCCCCGTGAGCGTCCTCACCCGTTTCCTCGATTCCAACGAGTCGGAGCTTCGTAAGCTCCGCAAGATCGTCGCCCGCGTGAACGATCTCGAGGCCGAGCTGGCCACGCGCTCCGACGCCGAGCTGGCCGAGACGACCACGCGCTTCCGCGAGCGTCTGGGGAAGGGCGAAACGCTCGACGACATCCTCGCGGAGGTCTTCGCGGCGGTCCGTGAGGCCGCGAAGCGCACGCTCAAGCAGCGGCACTTCGATGTGCAGCTCATGGGCGGTCTCGCGCTGCACAAGGGGCACATCGCCGAGATGAAGACCGGAGAGGGGAAGACCCTCGTCGCCTCACTCGCCCTCTACGCGAACGCGCTTCCCGGGAAGGGCGCGCACCTCGTGACCACCAACGACTACCTCGCCAAGACCGGGGCCGGCTGGATGGCACCTATCTACCACGCCCTCGGGATGAGCGTCGCGTACATCGCGCACGAGAAGAGCGCGATCTACGACCCGGCGGTCGAGCTCGAGGCGGTCGATCCGCGGCACCGCCACTGGCGCGACGTGACGCGGCGCGAGGCCTACCAGGCCGACATCACCTATGGGCAGAACAGCGAGTTCGGGTTCGATTACTTGCGAGACAACATGGTCATGGACCTCGCCGATCAGGTGCAGCGCGGGCTGTACTACGGGATCGTCGACGAGGCCGACTCGATCCTGATCGATGAGGCGCGGACGCCGCTCATCATCAGCTCGCCGGCCGAGGACGCCTCCGAGACCTACTACACCTTCGCGCGCGTCGCCGGACAGCTTGAGCCCGACCAGGACTACCTCCTCGAGGAGAAGCACCGCGCGGTGTCGCTCACCGAAGAGGGAATCGCGCGCGCGGAGAAGCTCCTCCGCGTGAAGAACCTGTACGAGGGCGACGTCACCGCGGTGCACTACCTCGACAACGCGGTGAAGGCCCGTGCTCTCTATCACAAGGACAGGGAGTACGTGGTCAAGGACGGCGAGGTGATCATCGTCGACGAGTTCACCGGCCGGCTGATGCCCGGGCGGCGCTGGAGCGACGGCCTGTACCAGGCGGTCGAGGCAAAGGAAGGCCTCAAGATCCAGCGAGAGACGCGCACTTTCGCGACGATCACGATCCAGAACTACTTCCGCATGTACTCGAAGCTCGCGGGCATGACCGGTACGGCCGCGACCGAGGCCGAGGAGCTCTTCAAGGTCTACAAGCTCGAGGTCACCCAGATCCCGACGAACCGTCCCATGGTCCGCCTGGATAACTCCGACCTCGTCTACAAGACCGAGCAGGGCAAGTGGGATGCGGTGGTCGAGGAGGTCAAGGAGCGGAGCGAGAAGGGTCAGCCTGTGCTCATCGGCACGACGAGCGTCGAGAAAAGCGAGCGGCTCTCGGACCAGCTCCGCCGGCACGGCCTGAAGCACGAGGTGCTGAACGCCAAGAACCACGAGCGCGAGGCGCTCATCATCGCGGACGCCGGGCAGAAGGGCGCGATCACGCTCTCAACGAATATGGCCGGCCGCGGCGTGGACATCCTGCTCGGCGAGGGCGTCGTGGGGCTCGGGGGCCTGCACGTCATCGGTACCGAGCGCCACGAAGCGCGCCGCATCGACAACCAGCTGCGTGGTCGATCGGGCCGCCAGGGCGACCCGGGCTCCTCCCGCTTCTACAGCTCGCTCGAAGACGAGCTTATCCGCATCTTCGCATCGGAACGGGTCGCGGGTCTCATGGCCCGGCTCGGGTTCGACGACTCCGCGCCGATCGAGTCGGGCATGGTCACTGGCGCGATCACGCAGGCGCAGATCAAGGTCGAGGGACGCAACTTCGACATCCGCAAGCGCGCCCTCGAGTTCGACGATGTCCTGAACAACCAGCGCAACCAGATCTACAACGACCGGCGCAAGATCCTCGAGAAGGGCAACGTCCGCGAGACCGTCCTCGACTTCCTGCATGACGAGGCCGACAGCATGGTCGACGCGGAGGCGCCATCGCCCGATCCCGAGGAATGGGCCATCGAGAAGCTCGTAGCGGCACTCGCGGCGATGCTCAACCGCTCGGATCTTGATGCCGCCACCTTCAGCGAGGTTCGCAACCAGGACGAGCTTCGCGAGCGCGTGGCCGAGATCGTCGACGAGACCTACGAGGCGCGCGAGAAGGAGCTGGGCGAAGAGCTCGCGCGGGTCGTCGAACGCTGGGTGCTCCTACGGACGATCGACACGCACTGGGTCGAGCACCTCACCGAGATGGAGGAGCTTCGCGAGGGCATCTACCTGCGCGGCTACGGGCAGCAGGACCCCCTCGTCGCGTACAAGCGCGAGGCCCACTCCTTCTACGAGGAGATGTCCGCGCGGATCGCGACGGGCGTGGCGCAGACGATCCTGCGCGTCACGGTGCGCACAGCGGAGCAGGCGGAACAAGCCGAACAGGCTACGCCTGGCCAGCCGCAGAACCGCACCCAGACGGGCCCCGGCGGCGGCACCACGGCTCGCGGCATCGGCAACGGCCGGCCGGCGCCGGCGCCGGGACCGAATGCCAAGCTCGGCCGCAACGATCCCTGCTGGTGCGGGTCGGGCAAGAAGTTCAAGAAGTGCCACGGGCGCTAGTCCTCTGATCCAGATCCCGCTCGACCCCAACGTCCACATCGGCCCGCTCACGCTCGCGTGGCACGGGATCTTCACGGCGGTCGGCATCTTCTTTGGCGTGGCGCTACCGCTGCGCCTGATCCGCGATCGCGTGACCGAGGAGGACGGGTGGGCCGTCGCGACGTGGGGCGTTATCGGGGGCATCGCGGGCGCGCGGATCGTCCACGTGATCGACCAGCTCCCGTACTACCTCGCGCATCCCGAGCAGATCTTCTTCATCTGGACGGGGGGCATCGCGATCTGGGGCGCGGCCATCGGGGGCGTGCTCGGCGGATTCCTCGCCGCGGTTCGCCGTGGCGTGCCCATCGGATACGGTGCCGACGCCGCCGCGCCCGGGCTCGCGCTTGGCTTCGCGATCGGACGGATCGGCGACATCATCAACGGCGAGCACCACGCGACGCCCTGTACGCCCCCCGAAGGCATCTGCGTCGGCTACACCCACCCCGACACGCTTGGCCAACCCGGCCCGGTGCATCTGGTCGTCGCCTACGACATGCTCTGGGACCTCTCCGCCGTCGCGCTCACGTTGTGGCTGCGCCGGTTCATTGGCCGCTGGCCTGATGGCGTGATCTTCTGGATCTGGGCCATGCACTACGCGATCGGTCGCTTCCTTCTCGGCTTCCTGCGTATCGGGGACCCCCTCTATGCCTTCGGCCTGCGCCAGGACCAGACGATCGCGCTCCTCGTCTTCGCGGCGGCGGTGCCGGTCCTGCTCCGCCTGACCACACGCCCGCGGGCGCAGGCGCGTACCCTCGCGGTCTGATCGACCTCCCCTTCGATCCGAACCTCCACCTCGGCTCGTTTGGCTTCGCATGGCATTCGATCCTCGCGCTCGTTGGGATGGTCGCCGGGAGCATCGTCTCGTTCCGCGCGGCGCGCTATCTGGTGGCGGACGAGCGCATCTATCCCTTCGCGATCGCGGTCGTCCTGGGCGGGCTCCTCGGCGCGCGGGTAGCGCACGTGGTGGACAACTGGAGCATCTACGCCGCGCGCCCCCTGGACGTGCTGGCGTTCTGGAACGGCGGCATCGGAACGACCGGCGCGCCGATCGGATCGAGCATCGCGGGCCTCATCGCGGCGCGGTGGCTCCGGCTGCCGCTCGGATTCATGTTCGACATCTCGGTCATCGGCATCGCCCTCGGCGAGGCGATCGGACGCATCGGCGACATCATCAACGGCGAGCACCACGCGATCGCCTGCTCCGGACTTCCCTGGTGCGTGCGCTACACGCATCCGGCCACGCTCGGTCAGACCGAGTACGTCCACCCGGTGGCCGCGTATGACGGCCTGATCATGCTGGCGATCTTCGCCGTGCTCCTTGCGTATTGGCGGCGTGTTCGCGGACGGCCGCCCGAGGGACGCGTGTACTTCGCCTACCTGCTGCTCTTCGGGGGCTTCCGGTTCGTCACCTCGTACCTCCGGCTCGATCCCCTCTTCGTCGACGGCCTCCAGGAGGCGCAGCTCCTCGGTCTGATCTATGCGGTGGCCGGCGTGGTGATGCTGCCGGTGCTCACCCTGCGGGGACGGCTTGACTCACCCGGCGCTCGTGCTACTACTACGGCAATGTAGTAGTTAGGAAGGAGATACGCATGCGCGTTGCGGTGACGGGCGCGAACGGCTTCGTCGGGCGGCACCTCGTCGCTCGCCTTCTGCTCGCACGGCACGAGGTCCGCGCGCTGATCAGCGAGCGGCCCGGTGCGGAGAAGGAGCTTCCCGGTTCGGGGGCGGACATGGACGTCCGCCGCGCGGACGTCCGCAAGCCCGAGACCTTGCGGGGCGCGTTCGACGGCAGCGATGCCGTCATGCACACGGTCGCGATCCCCACCGAGCGTAAGCAACGGTTCGCCGATGTGAATGTCGCGGGCGTCGCGCACGTGGTCGCGGAGGCTCGCCGGGCCGGCGTGCGGCGGATCGTGCACATGTCCGCCCTCGGCGGGGATCCGGCGTCTCCGTATCCCTATCTGCGGAGCAAGGGCGAGGGGCAAGCCCTAGTCACCGGCTCGGGCATCCCGTTCGTCGTGCTGCGCCCATCGCTCCTCTTCGGCGAAGGCGACGATTTCTTCCCCCGGCTCGCCTTCAGCCTGATGTTCCCGATCGTGCCCGTGCCCGGGGACGGCAAGTCGCGCTTTCAACCGGTCCACGTCGACGACATCGCTCAGGCGCTCGTCGCGGCAATCGAGCGTCCGGAGACCGCGGGCGTTCACGAGATCGGCGGGGCCGAGCCGGTCACATACGACGAGATGCTCGCGGAGACGATGCGCGGCACTGGCAAGCGCCGGCCGACGTTCCATCTCCCGGTCCCGCTCATGAAACTGCCGGCCCTGTTGATGGGCCTCGTCATGCCGGACCCGCCCGTGACCGTCGATCAGCTCGACCTCCTCGCCGTCGACAACACGCCCCACGAGAACGCGCTCGAGCCCGTCTTCGGCGTACGGCCGCGGCCCTTTCGGGGTGCGCTCGAGTACCTGCGCCGCCACGCCTGAGTACCGCGCTGCGTGCGCCTGAGGGTCGTTGAAGCGCCGCTGGCGGCGGCGGTCTTCGCGGCGATTGGCGCCGGTTACGGGTTTCTCGTCCTAGCCACCTCCGGGCTCGCGATGCTCGCGTTCGTGGTGTTCCTGGTCCCGTTCCTCGTTGTTATCGCCGGCACACGGGTGCCGCTCGGCCCGACCGCGGTCAGCGCGACGGGCGCGGCCGGGTTCATCCTCGGATTCGTCGCGGGCTGGGCCTGGCTTCTCGTGCCCTTGCGGGTACGTTGTCAGCCGCCGGCCTGTCAGCTGGCGACGACCCCTGCGCAGGATGCCGTTGGGGGGCTGATTTTCCTTGCCGTTCCGCTCTTGCTGATCGCTGGGGCGCTCGCCATCAGACATTCGCGGATGAAGGCCTGAAATCGAAAAAGAACAGACTTTCTGCCCATATTTCGCGTTTTGCCCTCTATTCAAGAAACAGCCCCCCTTATAGACTTTCGTTCGGGAACCGATACGTATCCGCAGTGGGGAGTGCGCCGTCGGGCATAAGGGGAACCCCGGGGCGCCCTAGAGAGGACACCGCGATGAAAGAGTGGATCGTCTGCGAGGACAACTGCCTCAAGTGCTCTTATGGAGCGACACTGGACTGCGACGGCGATTGCCCGCGTTGCCCGCGCAACACCTACTGCCCGTGCGTGACCTTCGTCTCGTTCGCAGCCGGCAAGCTCGCCCCGGTCGTGCAGCCCGTGGCGACGACCTTCGAGCGTCCGCGCAAGCGCTAGCGCGCTCGTGACGCTCGACCAGGCCGCGATCGCCTCGCTGCGCGACCGCATCGAGCGTATGGCGGTGTTCCTTTGACCTGCCCGCCCTCGCGCGTGAGCTTGCGGCCCTAGAGGCCGACGCTTCCAAGCCGGACCTCTGGCAGGACCGGCAGCGGGCTCAGCAGATCCTCAAGCGTCTCGGGCATGTGCGCGCGCGCCTCGAGAAATGGGAGCGCTATCGCGCGCGGGCGAAGGATCTCGCGGAGCTTGCGGCGCTCGCGAGCGACGACCCCAAGCTCGAAACCGAAGTGGCCGCCGGCGTAGCCGAGCTCGCCGAAGAGGTCGCGCACGCCACCCTCGAGGCGCAGCTCTCCGGGCCATATGACGAACGCAACGCGGTCGTGGCGATCTCTGCCGGCGTCGGCGGTACCGACGCGGCCGATTGGGCCGAGATGCTCGTCCGGATGTACCTCCGCTGGGCGGAGCGCCGTGGCTTCAAGGCGGAGCTCCTCGAGAGCACGCCGGGGGATGAGGCCGGGTTCCGGAGCGCCACACTGACCGTCGCTGGCGATTACGCGTACGGGTATCTCAAGACCGAGCGCGGCACGCACCGGCTGGTGCGCATCTCCCCATTCGATTTCCAAAAACGCCGGCAGACGTCGTTCGCGCTCGTCGATCCCACGCCTGAGGTCGAGAGCGATACCGAAGTCGAGGTGCGTCCTGAGGATCTGCGGATCGACACGTATCGCGCGACCGGCGCCGGCGGCCAGAACGTGAACAAGACCGAGACCGCAGTCCGCATCACACACCTGCCGAGCGGCATCGTCGTCGCGTGTCAAAACGAGCGTTCGCAGCTCCAGAACAAGGAGACGGCGATGAAGATCCTTCGCGCTCGCCTGCTCGAGCGGAAGGTGCTCGAGCAAGAGGAGGCGCAGGCCAGAGAGCGCGGCGAGCTTCGGTCGGCCGACTGGGGGAGCCAGATCCGTTCGTACGTCCTCCACCCCTACACGCTGGTCAAGGACCACCGGACCGGGCTCGAGGTCGGCGACCCCACGAGGGTCCTCGACGGCGACATCGATCCCTTCATTGAGGCCGCCTTGTCACGGCCGGCACAAGCGAGCGGTGAAGCTGGCACCGCCCCTGCACAGCCTCACTGAACGCACTAAACCGCAGCGAGCGTGGCGAAGGAGGCTCGAATGGTGAGCGTGAAGGATCTTCAGGACGTCGTCGACGAGCTCAAGGGTCAGGCGAGCAAGCGCGCGTCTGAACTGCTTGGCGAAAGCAAGACCGAGGTGCGGCGCGTCGTCGGTGGGCACTCTGATGCCACCGTCCTCGGAATGTTTGGCTTGGGACTGGTGCTGGGCGCGGTTGTCGGAGCAGCTCTCGCGCTCCTGTTCACACCGATCTCCGGTGACGAGGCCCGCAAGAAGATCAGCGAGCAGGTGGAAAAGGTCCGGACGAATGAGCCGGCGATGACGAACGGCTCGAGCCGTCCCACCTCCGTCAGCTCGACCCCGTACGTCTCGAGCTAACTAACCCTTCGCGGGGCCGATCTCGCGGGCGAGCTCGAGCAATTTCTCGCGCGTGTTCAGCTTCGGCTCTTCGGTGACGCGCTCGAAGAGCTCGTTCAGGATGCGTCCGACCTCCGGGCTCGGCGCGATCCCGAGTTCCTTCATGACGTCGTTGCCGTCGATCGCCAGGTCTTTCAGCGAGAAGGCGGAAGCCGCGCGGATCTCCTCCTGAACGCGCTCCCAGAGCGACTCGAGCGCGTACATGCGGGGCGAGCGGGCGCCGCTCCCGATGTTGTCCGCCTTGCGGAGCGCGAAGAGCGCCGGGATGTTCTCGAGTCCGACCTTGCGCACGAACCGCCGAACGGCCGAGCCTGTCCACTCGGTCTGGTACCAGAACATGTGATTGCGGATGAGGTGCGTCACCTGCGTGACCGTCTCCTTGTCGAACCGCCACCGTCGGAGGATCTCGCGCGCTTTTGCCTCGCCGACGAACTCGTGCTGATGAAAGTGGCCGTCCGCAAAGGTCGCGGGCTTGCCGATGTCGTGAAAGAGCCCGGCGAGCCGCATTACGTAGCGCTGCTTGGGGTCGCGTTCGTCGAGCGGGCTCGCGTCCATCGTCGCAAGCGAGTGGTCGAACACGTTCTGCGCGACCGCCTTGTCCTGGGGCGTGTCCTTCGCTATTTCGAGCTCGGGACAGATGACCGCGAGGAGACCGAGGTCCGAGAGCATCCGGAACGCGGTCGACGGCTTCTCGGCGTCGAGCATCTTGGTGATCTCCTGCTGGATCCGCTCGCCCGAGAGGCTCTCGGCGAGGCTCGCGCACTCGCGGATCGCCTCCGCGGTGCGAGGATCGATCACGAAACCCAGGCGCGTCGCAAAGCGGACGGCGCGCAGCATCCGCAGCGCATCCTCCTGGAAGCGCTCGCGTGGCTCGCCCACGGCGCGGACGATCCTCGCGTCGAGGTCCCGCTGCCCCCCGAACGGGTCGACGAGCTCGCCCGGCTTGCCCTCGTTCCCCGGCCGCCAGGCCATCGCGTTCATCGTGAAGTCGCGCCGTGCCAGGTCTTCGCGAAGCGAGTCGGTGAACGCGACCTCCGTCGGGTGGCGATGATCCGCGTAATCCGCCTCAACGCGATACGTGGTGACCTCGATCTCGTGCTGACCCTCACGGACCACGACCGTGCCGAAGCGGTTCAGGTAGAGCGCGTGCCGAAAGACTTTCTGGATGTCCTCCGGCGTCGCGCTCGTGGCCACGTCCCAGTCGTGCGGATCCACGCCGCGCAGGGCGTCGCGCACGCAGCCTCCGACGACGTAGGCCTCGTGCCCGGCGGCGACAAGGCGCGCGACCACCCGCTCGACGTCGGCGGGCACGCGGATCTCCGGCAGGGTCTGGGTCACTCGCGAAGTCTAGAGAGCCGCGGCCGCAGAATGGCGCACGCTGAAAGCTCTGGTCGGCGCCACGTTCGTCGCCGCGCTCGTTGTCATCGCACTCATCGCCGTGAACGCTGGGCGCCAGGTGACGTGCGCTTCGGTCAGCGGCGGAGACCCGGGCGCGGAGGTGCAGCTGCGCTACGTGGACGTTGGCGAACGCCAGGTCACGTTCACGTTCGGGCCGACGTCCTTCTCCAACGAGTTCGGCGTGCCGCGGTTCGACATCGGTTCCGCCGATGCAGCGCCGCCTCCACCCGAGCTCGCCACAGGCACGCGCGGCCTGACCGTCTCGTTCCAGGGAGCTTCGGGTTTCAACCCTGATCTGAGCCCGAGCTACGTGGGACCGTCCGTGCTCGTATCCGAGAACTCCGGCCCGGTCCGCGAGGCGGCCGTGACGAACGACACCGGCCGCCGCCTTTCATGGCGACTGATGCTCGCCGGCCCGGTGTGTCCGACCGTGACCACGAACACCTACGTCTGGGGCAAGAGCCCGCGGGCGCAGGTGACGCTCACGTTCGGCCAGCGTGCGTGGATCACGGCGGAGCACGGCGCGACGTACGTCGGCGCTCCGATCCTCTCGCCGGTCCTCGTAACCGGGCTCGGGTTCACCCCGCGGTCGACGGTCACGCTGCGCATCGCCGGCGAACTGGTGGATACGGGGGAGTCAGACGAAGACGGACGCATCGAGAAGGGCATCTTCGTACCCAGGCTGCAGCCCGGGTTCTACGAGCTCTCGGTCACGGATGGCTCAGGCCGCCGCGCGACGTATCGCCTCATGGTCACGGACGAGCTCTAAACGGCGGGTCAGTCCTCGCCTAGATAGGCCTTTCGCACCATCTCGTTCTGCGCGAGGGCCTTCGCCGTGTCGGTGAGAACGATCTTGCCGGTCTGGAGCACGTAGCCGCGGTTGGCGATGGAGAGCGCCATGTGGGCGTTCTGCTCGACGAGGAGCACCGTCATGCCCAACGCGTTGATCTCCTGGATGGTCCGGAACACGAGCTCGACCAGCACAGGCGCGAGACCCATCGAGGGCTCGTCGAGGAGAAGCAAGGTCGGCCGCGCCATCAGCGCGCGGCCAATGGCGAGCATCTGCTGCTCGCCCCCGGAGAGGGTGCCGGCGCGCTGCTTGAGACGCTCCTTGATGCGGGGAAAAAGTGTGTACACACGCTCGTAGTCGCTGGTGAGATCGCTGTCGCTCCGGGTGTAGGCGCCCAGCTCCAGGTTCTCCTTCACGGACATCCGCGCAAAGATGCGCCGGCCCTCGGGCGAGTGCGCGATCCCCAGCCGGACGATCTCATTCGGGGGCGTCTTGGTAAGGTCGACGTCGCCCATGCGGATCGTTCCCTGTCGCGGACGAAGGACACCCGCGATGGTCCGCAGGGTGGTGGTTTTTCCGGCGCCGTTGCTCCCGATGAGCGTGACGATCTCGCCCTGCTCGACCCTGATGGTGATGCCCTTGAGCGCTTCGATGTTCCCGTAGTACGTGTGGATGCCTTCGACCTGGAGCAGCGCCACTCAGGCCACCTTTGCCGTGCCGAGGTACGCCTCGATGACCTTTGGATCGCGTTGGACGGCCTCGGGCACGCCCTCGGCGATCTTCACGCCGTGGTCGAGCACCGTGACCCGGTCGGACATGCCCATCACGACCTTCATGTCGTGCTCGATCAGGAGGATCGTGATCTTGAGCTCGTCGCGCAGGCGCCGGATGAACGCGGTCATGAGCCCGGTCTCGCGGGGGTCCATGCCGGCCGTGGGCTCGTCGAGCAGGAGGAGCTTCGGCTCGGTCGCGAGCGCGCGCGCCATCTCGAGACGCCGCTGGTCACCGTACGGCAGGTTCTTGGCGACGACGCTATCGCGATCGGGGAGCGCGACGAACGCGAGCAGCTCGCGCGCGCGAGCTCGCGTCTGTTGCTCCTCGCGCCGTTCCCTCGGAGTCCGCAAAATCGCGTCGAAGGGCGTGGAGCGCATGCGTGTGTGATGCCCGACCATCACGTTCTCAAGAGCGGTCATGTTCTGGAAGAGCCGGATGTTCTGGAACGTGCGCGCGATGCCGAGCCGTGTGATGCGGTGCGGCGGCTGGCCGGAGATGTCGTGGCCGTCGAACATCACGCGTCCGCGCGTCGGCTTGTAGAGGCCGGCGAAGACATTGAAGAAGGTCGTTTTCCCGGCACCGTTGGGACCGATAAGGCTGACGATGGTGCCTTCGGGCATCGTGAAATCGATCGCGCTCACAGCGACGAGGCCACCGAATTGTTTGGTCACGGACAGCGCCTCGAGGATGTTGCCGCTCATTCCTCGACCTCGACGAGGATGGCGCGTTCCTGCTCGGCCGCCGGCTCGCCGAGCTCCTCCGCGGCGTGCAGCTCCGCTTTGCGCCGCGCGCTCGGGAAGAGACCCTCGGGGCGCACGAGCATCATGAAGACGAGCGCGATCCCGAAGATGAGCTGCCGCGAGCGACTCACGTCCATCAATCTCAAATCATCGTTGTTGATTGCCGAGCCGACCCCATGGACGATTCCCGATATCCAGTCGAACAGGATCCGGTCGATACCGCCGAGGATCAGCCCGCCGGCGATGACCCCGCCGATGTTGCCGAGGCCGCCGAGGATGATCATGACCAGGACGAAGATCGACACATCGAAGCGGAACTGCTCCGGCGCGATCACCTGGAGGTAGCTCGCCCAGATCGTTCCGGCGAAGCCGGAAAAGCTGGCGCCGAGCGAGAACGCGAAGAGCTTCGTCGTCACGAGGTTGATCCCCATCGATGCGGCCGCGACTTCGTCTTCGCGCATCGCCGCCCACGCCCGGCCGATTCGCGAGATCCGCAGACGCGAGGTGATCACTACCGAAAGGAGCAGGACCGCGACGATCAGGTAGTACCAGGGGATCGGGCTCGCGCCGAAAACGACTCCGGGTATCTGGGGATACCCGATGGGGTTCATACCCTGCGTGCCCTTGGTCACCTCCGGCGTGTTCTTGATGACCAGCGGAACGATCTCGCCGAAACCGAGGGTGACGATCGCGAGGTAGTCCCCTCGCAGCCGCAGCGTTGGCGCGCCCAGGATGACCCCGAAGACCGCTGCGACGCCCGCGCTGATGAACATCGCGAGGAAGAAGTTCACCTGGTTGCCCTGCGCCACCCAGGGGATCGGACTCTGCGGCGAGGTGAGGAAGGCCATCGAATACGCGCCGATGGCGAAGAAGGCAGCGTAGCCCAGGTCGAGCAGGCCTGCGAAGCCGACGACGACGTTCAAGCCGAGCGCGAGGATGATAAAGAGCGCGATCGGGACGGCCTTCGCCTCCCAACCCAGGCCGAGGAACCCATCGATGATCGGGAAGGCGAGCGCCAGCGCGATCCCTCCGACGGTGACCCAGACTCGCCGCGAGCGCGCGCCGCCCGTCGTCGTGTACCACCACCCGAGCGTCGGGCGCTTCACGCCCGGTCCCCCAGAGCCTGGCCGAGCAGGCCCGTCGGTTTGAAGACCAGGATGATCACCAGAAGAGAGAAGACCCCGACGTTCTCCCACTGGCCACCGAAGTACGTGACCGTGAGCGCGCTCAGGAGGCCAAGCACGAAGCCGCCCAGCGCTGCGCCGCTCACGTTGCCGATGCCGCCGAGGACCGCTGCCGTGAACGCCTTGAGCCCGGCGTCGAAGCCGAGTGTGAAGACCGTGTTGTTGTTGTAGAGGCCATACATGAGTGAGGCAGCGCCCGCGAGCACGCCGCCGAGGAGGAATGTGAACGAGATGACGCGGTTCACGTCGATGCCCATCTGCAACGACATCTCCGTGTCCTGTGCCACCGCGCGCATCGCCTTGCCCATCCGCGTGTTCCGAATGACCCACGCCAGGCCGAGCATCAAGGGGATCGCGAGAGCAAGGACGAAGAGATCTTTGAATGTGAACCGGACGAGTGTGTGCAGGCCGAAGAACTGGCTCATGAAGTCGTACTGGGGAAGAAGGTCCGGGAACCGTCGCGGCGTCGGACCCTGCCAGAAGAGGCCGATGTTCACGAAGATGAAGGAGACGCCAATGGCCGAGATGAGCGGCGCGAGCCGCGGCGCCCGACGCAGCGGCCGATAGGCCACGCGCTCGGCGAGCACGTTCAGCAGCCCGCAGAAGATCATCGCGGCGAGCAGCGCTAGGCCGAGCGCCCACCAGGGCGTACTCGTGGTGCCGACCTCGGTGCCGAACCCGAGCAGCGTCAGCGTTGTCAGGCAGGCGAACGTCCCGAGCATGAAAAGGTCGCCGTGCGCGAAATTGATCAGCTCGATGATCCCGTAGACCAGGGTGTAGCCAAGCGCGATAAGCGCGATGAACGCGCCGTTCGTGATGCCGATGACGATCGCCGCGAGGAACAGGTCTATGGCCTTCCCCTCCAGAGACCAAATCAGGGCGGGAACCGGACTCGCGTCCGGTTACCCGCCCCGATTCTGCACTACCGCGATGAAGTCGCTACTTGACCGCCAGCTCCTTATCGAAGGCCCATGCGCCAGCCTTGGCCACGGAACCGGAGAACTGCGTCAGGGTGGTGTCGCCGTTGGCGTCGAACGACCACTTGCCGAGCACGCCGTCGTAGTCCTTCGTGCCCATCACGTTCGCGAGGACCGTCGCGCGGTCGTCCGCTTTGTCGCCTGCCTTTGCGATCGCGGCGAGGACGACCTTGGCCGCCTCGTAGCCGTAGATCGCGTACGCGTTCGGGCTCTTGTTCTGGTACTTGGCGTCGTACGCCTTGAGCCAGTCGCCCGACTTGCCCGTGTACTTCTCCGGCGGGACTCCACCGAAGGTCGAGTACACGCCCTCGCCGGCCGGACCGGCCTGCTTCAGGAACTCCGAGCAGTTGATGCCGTCGGGGCCCATGAACTTGATAGTCGGGGCCACAGCTTTGAGGTCCTTCACCAGGACCGCCGGGTTGTTGTCGACGATGCCGCCGTAGTAGACGAGGTCGGCACCGCTGTCCTTGATCTTGTTCGCGAGCGCGCGGTAGTTGTCGGCCTTCTGCGCGCCCTCGTAACCCTTTTCGGTCAGGCCGATGTCCTTCGCCTTCGCACGGAAGACGTCGGCGATGCCCTTTCCGTAGAGCTCGGTGTCGTGGACGATGTAGACGTTCTTCGCGCCGAGATCCTTCGCCCAGACGGCGCCGACCGCGCCCTGGAGGTCGTCGGCCGGGACCACGCGCGCGTAGTTGCGCTTGCCGTTCGGGTAATAGGTGTTCGGCTCGTTCGACTCACCCTTGCCCGGTTTGGTCAGACCCGGGTAGGTGTTCGCCGGCGAGACCATCACGAGCCCCGCCTGATTGAGGAGCGGGATCGAGACCTTGGCCGCGCCGGAGTTGTACGTCCCGATGTAGGCGACGACGGACTTGTCGTTGATCGCCTTGCGCGCGTTCTCGGCCTCTTGCGCCGCGTCCCACGAACCCTTGGCCGCGGTCGCGTCGTCGAGCGCTTCGAACTGCACGGTGACGTTGTTGATCTTCGTGTCCGCGATCGCCATCTGGATCGAGTTGACGATCTCGACGGTCTGCGTCCGTGACGCTCCGGTCATCGGCAAGCTCGACAGGATCTTGACGGTCTTCGCTGTCGTGGCACCGCCACCTCCGCCGCCCCCACCGCCACATGCGCCGACGATCAGCGCGAGCGCGGAGATGGCCGCGGCTGCGGATAACCAACGCTTCTGCATGCACGCCCTCCCTAGCTGTCTCTCGGTCCGGGCGGGACCGCCCGAAGGCCTCCCCCTGCGCCGGTGGCCGGATTCGGAAGAAGTGTGCGTGCGGTCGCGTCGGGCGTCAACGAACTGGTCCCGGGGACGCTTGGTACGCTCGGGTGACGGTCCGCTCTGCTACCGCCGCCGCCCTTGCCCTGTTCATCGCCGTGTCCTGCACGGCGACGACTCCGGTCGCGCGGAGCGAGCGTCCGGTCAACACGTCCGCACCTTCGGGAGCCCCAAGTGGTCTGACCGGGGGTCGTGTCCTCTTCAGTAAGGCCGGCATTGACCTCTGGTCGAGCCTGCCGGATGGAACCGGCCGGGTCGCCATTACGCAAGACGGCTCCGCCGGCGGGTACGTGAGCGGCCGCTGGTCGCCGGACGCGACACAGATCGCCGCCGAGCGCTCGATGCCGGGCGAAAGCGGGAGCGCCCTCTATCTCCTGCGCCCCAGTCGCGCTCCCGAGCGGCTCACGCGGCCGGACACGTTCCTCGACGGCTACGTCTGGTCGCCTGATGGCCGGTACCTCGCCTACGGCGAGGTGATCTCGGGCGCGACCGCGGCGGCGGGTGGTCTCACGCTCGTCGGCTCCGTTGGCGACGTTCATCTCTACGACACGCAGACGAGCACCGACATGGTCATCGGTCCGGGCACCCATCCGGCGTTCTCGCCCGACGGCACGCGCCTGGGCTACGCGCACCTTTCCGGTGCGATCGCCTCGGCGGATCTGACGGTGCTATCGGCGGCACGCGGGAAGCCCGACAAGGTCCCGACGCAGATGCTGGTCAGTCTCCCCGACCTCACGCGCATCTCCACAGCGATCGCGCCGCGTGGCATGGGCCTCATCGGCGGCCCGCAGTACTCGTCCGATGGGAAGCTCATCGCGTACGCCGCGATAGAGAACGGGCCGGTGCTCGAGGCCGAGCAGATCGTCTACGTGCAGGACGCGGTGCCGAGCGCGCCGCCGAAGCTCTTCGCGCTCGGCAGGACCGGCGCACTCCATCACGTCGCCGACCTGCGCTGGTCGCCCACTGCGGCGGTGCTCGCGTACTCGATCATCAACGCGCAGCCCCACCACCACTGGCTCTACTCGATCGATATGCGCTCCGGCGACCGCCGCGAGCTCTTCGACTCGCAGCAGCACTTCCTCGACTTCACGTGGTCGCCGGACGGGAAGGTGATCCTTCTGCAGATGGACGACGGAGACATGTGGCTCTACTTCAGGCCGGATCGCCCGGGTCCTATCGGCAGCGTCGCGCCAGGTGGGTGGCGGCCGGAGTGGTGCGCCTGCGGGTCGCGGACCTAGCCGATTCATCATGGCGGCGATGGCACCCGTGGCGGCGTTCTTCAGCGGGCACCCGGTCCGGATCGGCGGAGCCGCGGCGACGGTCCTCGTACTCGCGGGCTTGGCCTGGTATCTGGGCTCACCGCTCTTCGTCCGCACCTATACGAACGAAGCGCCTCCAACCACCACCTTTGTCACGGCGCCGCAGTCGACCGAGACGGTTACCGCCGCTCCCGCCGGTCCGCACATCCTTTCAATGGGTGAGCTTGGCTACGTCGACCGGGTCCACAACGGCAAAGGCCCCGTGCGGATCGTCGATGTCGGCGGCCAGCTCTTCGTCCGCTTCGAAGACGTCGCCATCACCAACGCACCGGACGTCCATGTCTATCTCTCGCGCGAGACGGGGGGGAGATGGGCCGAGACCACGAGCCTCTATCTCGGTGCGCTCAAGGCGACCAACGGCTCCTTCAACTACGAGCTCCCCGCCGGGACCGACACCGTTCCGTATAAGAGCGTGGTCGTGTGGTGTCGCGCCTTTCGCGTGCTCATCACCTGGGCCGACCTCACCTAGTTCAGTTGATGCCCGCACGGAAGAAGGCCAAGCCGCGCCCGTCCAAGCCACCCGACCCCGAGCTACGCGCGCGGGCCCGCCGGATCCTCGCGAGGCTTGCCAAGTCCAACCCCGACTGGGGTCCAACTCTGCTGTTCTCGAGCCCGCTCGAGTTGCTCGTGGCCACCATCCTCGCTGCTCAGGCGCAGGACGAGCGGATCAACCAGGTCACCCGCGTGCTCTTCCAGAAGTACCGGACCCCGGCCGACTACGCCTCGGCGCCGGCTGGCGTCCTCGAGCAAGACATCAAGGCCACCGGCTTCTTCAACCAGAAGGCGAAGGCGCTCCGCGCGATGTCACGGGGGCTCCTGCAGGAGTTCGGCGGCGAGGTCCCGGCCGATATGGAGGGCCTGACCCGGCTTCATGGCGTTGGTCGCAAGACGGCGTCGATCGTGCTCGGCGCCGCGTTCGGGGTCCCTGCAGTCGCCGTCGACCGCCACGTAGCCCGGGTCGCTGACCGGTTACGACTCTCCCGCGCTGCCGGGTCGATCGAGGAGAGCCTTCGAGCGCTTTACCCGAAGAAGGACTGGATCAAGGCGACTTGGTGCTTCGTTCTGCATGGCCGTCGCATCTGCCGGCCGACACCGCTGTGCCCCATCTGTCCGGTCAACGACCTTTGTCCGTATCCGAAGAAGACGAAGGTGTTGCCCGCGGCGCTGCGATCCAGCCAAGCAGCGCTGCCACCAGGAGCAGCGACGCGTCCCCGGCGATGATCCACAGGCCCTCCAGCGCCCCGCCCTCGACGGGTTCCAGCGGAGCGGGCGCGAGACCGAACGCTTCGATCACCACATAGCCCGCGCCCACAAGCGCGCCGTGGTACAGACCGGCATATTTGGCCAGTTTTCCGGCCAAAAATGCGCCGACCCCGATACCACAAAGTGGAGCGGCGATACCGAAGATCGGCGCACCCGGCCCGGCTCCGACACCGAGGATGAGCGCGCTACCGACCGCGGCGAGGAGGCCAACAGCGATCGCCGTCCGATCGATCGGTGGGAGTGAGCGTTGGGGGCCGATCCACCTAAGCGTATCGGAGGGAAAAAGAAAACCGATCCGCGAGGCCTACGCGGATCGGCGGGTTTGCGAAAGGTGCCAGACGCGCGAAACGAAAAAGCGACGACTCTCGTCGTCGCTTACGACAGATCTACTTCTTCTTCTTCGAGGACTTCTTCGCCTTCTTCTTCGCTGGCATCAGTGGATCACCTCCTCCTGGCCACGCATTGAAGGTTATATAGACACACTCACGTTGCAAATGTCAACACGTGAGACCCGAGCGACATCAGGCGGTGGTGGGTGGGCCTCCGCCTCGGAGCCGCTCGGCCACGCGCTTCCGAAGCTCCGCGGGGGCGACATCGGAGGTCCCGCAGTCGCGGATCACCTTCAGGAACTGCTCCTGGAACACGACGGTGTCGCCGCAGTCGTCGCATCCTTCGAGGTGCCGGGCAATCTCTTTGCGCTCGGTCGGCCCGAGCTCTTGATCGAGGAACTGGTAGAGCTTCTCGAGGCAGTCGTCGCAGTCCATGCCCATCCTCCTAGTCCGGCTGCGGCCCGGTCGCCCGGACCGCGGCGATCCCGCGCTCGCGAGCCAGGTCATAGAGCCGCTGCTGCAGGAACTTCCGCCCCCGGTGAAGGCGGGACATGACGGTCCCGATCGGGATCGCGAGCATCTCGGCAATCTCCTTATAGGAGAAGCCCTCGACATCCAGGAGCACCGTCGTCCGGAACTTCTCGGGAAGCGCCTCGAGGGCGTCTTTCACCTCGCTGGAGATGATCCCGTCGAGAAACTCCCGCTCGGGATCCGACGAGCCTGCGGCCGAACCGTCCTGCGACATTCGGCGGTAGAGGGAAAACTCGTCGACGTCGGCCAGCTCGGCCGTCTGGGGCTGTCGGGCACGCTTGCGGTAGGCGTTGATGAACGTGTTCGTGAGTATTCGGAAGAGCCACGCCTTGAGATTGGTGCCGGGCGTGAACTGCTCGCGGAAGCGCAGCGCTCGGATATACGTCTCCTGCACGAGGTCCTCGGCGTCGGCCTCCGATCGTGTCATCCGGAGCGCCGTTCGATAGAGCGCGTCAATGTAGGTGAGCGCGTCGGTCTCGAACGCATCTTGCGCCACTCGGTCACTCTAGACCAACGTCCGCGCGGCTCAGACCATTCCCGATAGGCTCGCCGGCGTGGATCGGCGGCGACTTCGCGCGATCATGCGGCGGCTCGCTCGCGCTTACGGCGATCCGCCACCACCTCGACACCTTCCGCCTCTCGAGGAGCTCGTTCTCACCGTGCTCTCTCAGCACACGAGCGACACGAACCGCGACCGCGCGTACGCGGACCTCCGCAAGCGGCTTCCGACGTGGGATGACGTCGCGGACGCGCCGCTCCCGGTGCTCGCTCGGGCGATCCGTCGTGGCGGCCTCGGTCCGACGAAGGCCGTCCGCATCCGCGCGATGCTGCGCGCGACGCGTGAAGCAGGCATGCCGCTCGACGACCGGGCCTTCACGCGGATGCCGGATCAGGAGCTCTGGGACACGCTCCTCGCCCTGCCCGGCGTCGGTCCGAAGACCGCAGCGTGCGTCTTGCTCTTTTCTCTCGATCGCCCCTACTTCCCCGTCGACACGCACGTCCACCGCGTGGCGAAGCGGCTCGGCCTGGTCCCGCCGCGCGCGGACGCGGTCGCCACGCAGGCGGCGTTCCAGTCCAGCGTGCCCGAAGCTGACATGTATCGGCTCCACATGAATCTCATCCGCCATGGTCGCGCCGTCTGCGTCGCGCAGCGCCCGCGCTGCTCGGAGTGCGTCCTGCGTGACCTATGTCCCCGCGTCGGAGTCACCGACTCGCGCTAGTGTCCCGGCGTGGTCAACGTCCGGTACATGGTCGACGACGTCGAAACCGCGGTTGCCTTCTACACCAAGCACTTCGGATTCACGCTCCTCTCGAGCGCCGCGCCCGCGTTCGCCGATCTCACGCGCGGGGAGCTGAGGCTCCTGCTCAGTGGGGAGAAGAGCTCCGCGGGCCGGCCGATGCCCGACGGCCGCCGGCCTGCACCCGGCGGCTGGAACCGCATCCAGCTGATCGTCGACGACCTGCCGGCCGAGGTGAGTCGGCTCCGCGCCGCCGGGCTCCGCTTCCGCAACGACATCGTGACCGGGCCCGGCGGAACGCAGATCCTTATCGACGATCCTTCGGGTAACCCGATAGAGCTCTTTCAACCGGCCCGCCGGGATTAGGAGTGCCCGAACCCGACAACGGTCGGGACTTCACCGCTGGCCGCCCTGGTATTTATCGCGATGTGCGGTGTGCTGATGGTCGGGCGTCGACGTCCGGCGCCGCGGTCAGCGAGCGGCGGTGGGCGCTAGCCCGTGCCGGGCGTCTTGATGTCGGTCCAGTGCGCGCCGCCGTCGAGTGTCCGCTTCAGCTGACCCCGTACGGTGGCGTATCCGGTCTGCGCGTCGCCGAACACGATCTCCGGGGCGACCGGCGCCGCCTGCGCGTAATCCGTGGCGAAGGCGTGCCAGC
This sequence comes from Chloroflexota bacterium, assembly GCA_005879975.1. Lineage (GTDB taxonomy): Bacteria > Chloroflexota > Limnocylindria > P2-11E > P2-11E > 3-1-20CM-2-70-9. Next base: position 945 of record VBIL01000076.1, on the reverse strand, counting down.
TCGCGCCCGCGTCGGTCGTTTCGACGGACTCGCCGGGCGCACCGATCCGCAGCCAGCGCGTCGCGGTCACGAAGACGATGGGCGTGCCGGTCGATTGCACCGTGGCGAGGTGCGCCCACGATGCGCCTCCGTCGGTGGAGCGGAAGACGTACTCGAATGGAGTCCCGTTGCTGACCCCGTTCGCGGCGAGCAGGAGCGTCGACGCGAACGCGCGCACGGGCCCAGGGCGAAGGGTGAAGCCGCCGCCCTGGGTCTTGAAGCCCGGCGGGTCGGGGAGCCGGGCCGATGCCTGCCAGGTCAGTCCGCCGTCATTCGTGCGATAGATGACCGGCGCGCTGTTCGGATCCCAGGCGCCGATGAATCCATGGAGCGGATCGCTGAAGTAGAGACCGCTCTTGCATTGAGCGCCCGAGATTCCGCTCGGTGCGCTCCCCTGAGTCGAGCCTGTCTCTGGGATCTGCTGATAGCTGCTGCCGGCGTCGGAGGTGTGCCAGATACGCAGGGATTGCTGCTGACACTGCGTCGCCGGGGAACCGGCGATCGAGACCCAGCCTTCGTGGTCATTGACGAACGACAGCTCCTTGAGTGGCCCGATTCCCGAGGCAGCTTCGGAGGGCAGCCCTCGCTGCTCCCATGTGTCACCTCTGTTGATCGAGCGGAAGAGCAGAAGTTCGCCGACCAGCACCCAGACCACGTTGCCGGCAGATGCGCTCAGGTGAGCGGTGGTTGGCAGCGAGATCGGTGTCGGCGACGCGGTCGCCACCGGAGGCACTGTGGTCGCGACCGGCGAGGGAGAGGCCGATGGCGGATTTGACGCGCTGGGGTTCGCCACCTGCGCGGGAAACCCACACGCCGCGGCCTGCATCACGATGGTGAGGAGCGCGACCGACCGGCGATGCATCTTCTTCATTCTCAAGGCGAACGCCGCCGGGCGTCATCCGATTT
>VBIL01000183.1 GCA_005879975.1 Chloroflexota bacterium | reverse complement strand
ACGTCTTGTCTACGAAGGTCGGCCGCTGGCTACGAGCACCGGCCGATCTCGCGACGTTCAACCGGGCACCCTGGACCGGTGGCCTCAGTTTCGAGGTCGTCTTCGACTATTCGTACGACGGGATCATGCGCGCCTACGAACAGAGCCAGCTTCGTCTTGGATTGAAGCGCTACGACCTCGCGATCATCCACGACCTCGACCTGCTCTACCACGCTCCGGAGCGGCGACTCGACACGCACTTCGCGCAGCTGGCCACGAGCGGATTTCGCGCATTGTCCGAGCTGAAGGCGGCCGGCCTGATCCGAGGGATCGGCGCCGGCATCAACGCACTTGGGCTGATCCCTCGGTTCCTCGATCTCTTCGATATGGATTTCTTCCTCGTCGCCATGCCCTACACGCTCCTTCATCAGGAGGTTCTCGAAAAAGAATTCCCTCGTTGCGTCGAGCGCGGCGTCGGGTTTGTGATCGGGGCGGTCTTCTCGTCCGGCGTGCTGGCGACCGGAGCGGTCCCAGGCGCTCACTACAACTACGCGCCGGCTCCGCCCGACATCCTCGAGCGCCGGGCACCCCGGCGTCGCGTCGGTCATCCCCGGAGCGTCACGACCGGCCCAGGTCGAGCGCAACGTCGCAGCCTTCCGGCACCCGATCCCCGCTGACCTGTGGAGAGAGCTGAAAGCGGAACGGCTCCTCAGTGAAGATGCGCCGGTGCCGGCCTGAGCCTCAATCCAGGTGGAAGACCTCGCGGCCCGTCACGAGTTTGCCGCTCGCGTCGGTGATCGTCGTGATGATCCCCTCGAACGACACGTTCCACCGCCGATTCACGTCAGTCGCCCCGATCGCGGCGACGACCCGCGCCATGTCGGGGTAAAACTCGCCGTAGTAGACGACGTGCGAGCCGCGACGGAACCCCGTGTAGTTGTGGAACCCGGAGTCGTTCAGCGCTCGCATCATCTCCGGCCACGGGTGCGCGTGGCGGTCGTCGTACTCGGCGATCCGGTCGGGGTGTACGACCAGCGTGAACAGGCCGCGCTCGAACGGCCCAGCGCCTCCGCCGTTCGCATGGAAGATCTCTTGGAACCAGATGCGCTCGCCGTCCGCGGCGACGATCGGCCGGAGGGAGTCATCCCATTTCGCGCTCACGTCCGTCGCGCCGAGTTTCGCGAACGCGGTCGTGCCGTCCGGGTCGCACTCGGCGTACTGCCAGACGTCCGTTCCCCTTCTGAAGGCGGACAGGTTCCGGATCCCGGCTTCGCGGATCGCCGTCTTGAGCTCCGGCCGGATGTCGGCGTGGCGCCGGTCGTATTCCGTCTCGGTGCCCGGATAGAGCCGCAGGCCGAAGCAGGCGCGATTCATATTCAGCCCTCACACACCCCGGGCCCGCCAGAGGGCGGGCCCGGGGAACTCGTCAACGCACAAAGGGACTACTTCGCTTCAGCCTCGACGTTCGACTTGTCGTAGATCTTGAACCCTCCCATGAGGATGCGAAGCCCGGCAGAGCGCGTCGGGTCCTTCGTGATCGTGAAGGTGCCCAGGCGACCGCCCACAAATTGCTCACCTTCGACGCCCTTGATCGCGCCTGTCGCGAGCAGATACGAGGTGTAGTAGGTGAGATACCCAAGGTCGACGAAGCTCCAGAGCGCGAACTGCGGCGCGCACCCGTTCAGGGTGTACGACACCATCTCGCTGGGGAGTCCGAGCCCAGAGACCTTCACCTTGCTGCAGAGGTTTCCGTCCTGCATGGCCTTGGCGGCCGCGGCGATACCGACGGTCGTCGGCGCCATGATCACCTTGAGGTCGGGATACTTCGCGACCAGGGCCTGCGCCTGGCTGTAGCTCTTCTCCGACTGGTCGTTGCCGTACACGGTGTCGACCAGTTGGAGCTTCGCGTACTTCGGGTCTTTCAGCGCATCGTTGAGCGCCTTGATCCACGCGTTCTGGTTCGCGGCATCCGGTGACGCTGAGAGGATCGCGAACTTGCCGCCGTCCGCGCCCATGAGGTTGAGCGCCATATCGGCCATGACCTTACCGGTCTGGTCGAAGTCGACTTGGGCGACGAAGAGGTTCTCACCCTTCGCGGACGGGATCGGCGAGTCCCACGCAACGACCTTGACGCCGGCCGCCTGAGCCGCCGTCGCCGCTGGGGCGATCTGATCGCCGGCGTTGTTGGAGATCATGACGACCTTGTAGCCCTGGGTCGACGCGTTGGTCATGAACTCGATCTGTCCTTGCACGCTGTTGTCCGCCGTCGGACCGACGAACGCGAACGCTGTCGGGTTCTGGAGCTCGGTCGCCGCGGCTTGCGCGCCCGTGTTGGCCTGGGCGAACGGCAGGATCCCGAGGAACTTCGGCAGCAGCATCATCTTGACGGCCTGACCCGGCGTCGCTTTGGCCGGGCCGGCCGGGGTCGGACTCGCCGCAGCTACGGTCGCGCTTGGGGCGGCTTGGGTCGGGCTCGGGCTTGCCGCGGGCGTGCTACCGCACGCCGCCACGATGAGGGCCAACGCCACGAATACGGTCAGCGGGACACGGTGTCTGGTGCGCATACCTTCTGCTCCCCCCGGCCGACGCCTCAAGGACGGTGGCCGACCGTCGCATCCTATTACTCGGCGACCGAAGGGCTCTGTCCCGCAGCAGCCGCGGTGGGCCGGCCCCGTCGGGTCCGGGAACGCGCCGCGGCGACGAGGTTCGGCAGGAGCACGGACAGGATGAGCAGGGCACCGATGACCCCTGCCTGTGTGTTCCCGGTGGCGTTCGCCAACGCGAGCCCATTTCGCAGATTGAGGATGACGAGGATCGAGAGAATCACACCGGCCATCGAGCCCGAGCCTCCGAAGATGCTGATGCCACCCAAGAGCACCATCGTGACGATGTCGAGCTCGAACCCTTCCGCGGTGCTCCCGCGCACCGCTCCGAGGCGCGCGGCGAGGAGTACGCCGGCGAACGCGGAGACCGTGCCGCTCATGACGAAGACGGCGAGCTTCACGCGCGTGACGCGCACACCGGAATAGCGCGCGACCTCGCGGCTCGACCCAACGACATAGACGTGGCGGCCGAAGCCGGAGAACTGCAGCAGCACGGTCGCGACGACAAGCAGTGCCGCGAGGATGAGGAGCGCGAGCGGGAATGGGCCGACGAGCGGCTGCTGGCCGAGCCGGTTGAACCACTCGGGGAAACCGCCGATGGAGCGGTCCTCCACGAGCAGGAGCGCGACGCCGCGATACGCGATGAGCCCAGCGAGGGTCACAGCGAGCGAGGGCAGGCCGACGATGGCGACCCAGTACCCGTTGAAGAGTCCGCAGAGCGCGCCGGCCAAAAGAGCGGCAACGATCCCGAGCTCGAACGGCACGCCACGCTGCCCGAGCCACGCGACGAGGACCGCCGCGAGACCCATCACCGACGCGATCGACAGATCGATCTCGCCGCTGACGATCACGAACGCCAACGCGAGCGCGACGATCGCCTTTTCGACGCTCAGCTCGAGGAGGTTGATCTGGTTCT
>VBIL01000182.1 GCA_005879975.1 Chloroflexota bacterium | reverse complement strand
GGACGACGGCGAAGCGCTCGAACTGCGCGCTCACGGCGAACCCCGCCCGGAGGTACATCTCCAGCGGACCGGTGTGGTGATGCGCGGACCACGGGATCTGATCGGCGTACGGCCCGGACGCGGGCGCGGTGGTCGGATAGCCCTCCGCGATCGAAAGTCCATCGCGCCGGAAGCTTGCGCAAGCGGCATCGAGCAGCGCGCTCGCGACGCCCTTGCCCCGGTGGTCCTTCGCCACGATGAAGCACACCGTCGAGCCGACCCTGTCCGCATCACTCGTCGGCGTCTGGGCGATCCGTCGCGGCATGGTGTACGCAAGGCGTGCCTTCGCGTTGCACCAACCCACGACCCTGCCGTCCGCGTACGCGAGGAAGCCGCGGTGGCGACCGCTCTGAATGAGCTGAGTCACGAGCGAGCGGTACCGCTCGCGCCGGTCAGAGCCGGACTCACCCTCCGGATCTGAGGGATCGTCCCAGAAGCGGCAATAGCAGGCCGACCACCATGGGAAGTCGGCGAAGGCGTCGTGGTCGAAGAAGGCGAGGTAGTCGTCGAGGAGCGCGGGCACGAGCTCACGGATCTCGAGCGTCATTGCTCGGTCGTGGCCGCCGCTTTCACCGGGAGCTCGGGCATCGCCAGAAGGCCGAACACGCTTCCGCGATCCGGGATCGGCGTGCGCTGATGGATTAGCTCAAGGACTTTCTTGCGCCCCTTCATCTTGCCGACGAGGATCGCCCCAACGAGCCTGTCCCCAAGGAAGAAAAGCCGCTTGTAGTTGCGGCCCTGGTGGTCGACCTCTACAAGCGCCTCGGCCTCCGGTTCTTCCTCGGTGGTCACGCCCATGACCGAGATGTTTGAGTTGAACATCCCCGAGGCGTACGTCGGCACTTCGACGTATGGCTCCTTCGCGCCGAGCATGTTCTTGGCCACGTGCCGGCCGTGATTGAGGGAGTTGTCCCAGGTGCCCATACGGTGGTGCCGCTGCGAGACGACGTCGTAGAACTCGGCCACGTCGCCGGCCGCCCAGACATCCGGGATGTTCGTAGCGAGGAACTCGTCGGTGAGCACCCCCACGTTCGTCTCGAGCCCCGTGTCCGCGAAGATGTCGATGTTCATCGTGAGGCCGAGCCCCACGCCGACCATGTCCGCGGTCGCGGAGAAGTCCTTCGTGCCGGTCACCTTGGTCTGTCCGTTCATCGGCTCGAGCCTGTCGATGGCCTCGTCGTAATGCAAGTGCACGCCGGCGTCGCGCGCGAGGAGCGTGATGACCTCGCCGCCTTCCTTGTCGAGAGCACGCCGTAGGAACCAGGGGCCGCGCATGAGCCAGTGCGTCTCGAGCCCGCGATGGGCGAACGCCTCGGTGAGCTCGTACCCGATGAAGGAGCCACCCAGCACGACCGCGACCTTGGACTCGGGGATCCGCGCGACCATCCCTTTCGCCTCGTCGAAGTATTGGAAGTTGAAGAGGTACTTCGCATCCTCAGCACCGGGCGCCTTCAGCGGGTTCGGACGGCCGCCCGTCGCGATAAGGAGCCGGTCATAAGGGATCTCGCCGCCTGGCTCCATGTGCAGCGTCTTCTCGTCAAAGGAGACCTGGTCAACCTTCGTTTCGAGCCGGAGGTCGATGCGATTCTTAACGTGCCATTCCATGTCACGGACGTAAACGCGCTGCTCGAGAAGCACGCCACGTAGGTACCGCGGTAACGAGACGCGGTTGTAGAGGGTGTACGGCTCGTCGTCGATCATGAGGATCTCGCAGGCTGCGTCGAGCTTGCGAAGCTGCTCCGCGCAGTACGTCCCGGCGGCACCGTTGCCGATGATCGCGAACCGCGTGGGCTGACTTCCCATTTCCGCCAGTTTGGCCGAAGGACGCGCAGGTTGCTGGTGACGTCAGACTGGGGCTGTGCCGAAGCGGATCAGCAAGCGCGCGGTTCTCGCGCGCGTGCGTCGGATCTGCCTCGCCCGACCTGAGACGACGGAACGCGCGAGCCACGGCGCGCCGACCTTCTTCGTGCGGGACAAGAAATCGTTCGTCACCTACGTGGACGACCACCACGGCGATGGCCGGCTCGCGCTGTGGTGCGCGTGCCCGGTGGGCATGCGCGAGGGCCTCGTGAAGGCGAACCCGGAGGCGTACTTCGTGCCGCCATACGTCGGCTATCTGGGATGGATCGGTGTGCGCCTCGATCGCGGGCTCGACTGGGATGAGATCGAGCGGGTGATCGAGGATGCCTATCTCGCCGTCGCGGCAAAGAGGCTCGGATCCCTCGTCGCTTCTCCGTGATCAGGTCATCTCTAAACTTGTGTGTGCCGGCGTAGTCCAACGGCAGAGACGACTCCCTTAAGAGGAGTTCAGTGCGGGTTCGAGTCCCGCCGCCGGCACTAGGCCGCAGGTCCCGCCACGTTCACGACAAGCTCACCGCTCCCCGAGCGGATGACCACGATCTCGGACTCCTCGATCCCGTCGTTGCCCTCACGGTGGATCTCTCCGCGCGGCACGTAGATGCAGTCGCCCGGCTGTGCGTGAAGGGTCGTCTTGCCACCTGGGCCACACTCCAGCTGCACTTTGCCCCTGACGACGTAGATCACCGATTCGTATGCCCCGTGGTGGTGCCAGCTCGAGAACCGGCCGGCCTCGGTGAATACGACCCCGGTCCAAAGGTTGGGGGTGCGGAGAGCCTCCTCGCGGACCATCCCAGCCGTCTGTCCGGTCTCGCGATGTCGATCGGTCGGCCTGATGACGCGTGCCTTCTGCTCGGCCGTTCGCTTCTCCTCCTCGGCCTCCCAGCGTTCGTGTTGGACGTGCAGCTGGGCTCCGCGCCGCGCGATCCAGTTCCGAATGCGCTCGCGCGCCGCGGCATCCGTCGGCGACCGAACAGTGTGGCGATGGCGATTGGCGCACTCAAGCGTCACCTGTCCGTCAGCCTCGGCGATAGGCGTCATCGGCAGACCGCAGCGCTCGCAATCGCGCGTGGCGTCGGGGAGGAGCTCGCTCAAGTGCCGGCCGATCTCCTTGAGACCGATGCGTTCCGTCGCTCTCTCACGTACACTACGTACATCCGCCGCGGCAGTTGACCGCGGCGCCTTTTCGCCCCGGGCCAGAGGTCCGCGGCAAGCCCAAGGAAAGGACGATCGATCGACCAATGCGGCCATACGAGCTCATGTATCTCTGTCCCCCGACCGTCGACGAAGAGCGCCTTGGCGCGGTCAGCGAGCGCATCCAGCAGGCCATCGCTACCCTCGGTGGGAAGGTGGAGAAGGTTCTGCCCCTCGCCAAGCGGCGCCTCGCCTACGAGGTCGCGCACCACCGCGACGGCCAGTACGGCGTCGTCGAATTCGCGCTCCCGCCCGCGCAGGCGCGCGAGCTCGAGCGCACGATCCGCCTCACGGAAGACATCCTCCGCCACATCGTGGTGAGAAGGGACGAGTGACATCG
>VBIL01000075.1:54067-54880 GCA_005879975.1 Chloroflexota bacterium | reverse complement strand
CGAGCACCCAATAGGGATGCACGGTGAGCGCACCCCCGCCTGCCTCTTCGAATCCGGGCGAGAAGAGCATCGACTAGGTCTTACCGGAGAGAAGGATCCCAAGCACGAACGCGAGGATCCCGAGTCCCTCCGCGAGTGCGGCGCCGATGATCATGTTCGTTCGGATCGTGGCCGCGGCGTCGGGATTGCGGCCCATCGCCTCGGACGACTTGGCCGTGAGGATGCCGATACCGATGCCCGGACCGAGAACGCCGAAGCCGACGGCGATCCCGGCGGCAAGCCAAGCGAGATTCATAGGTCGAGAGCCCTCCTGCTGAATTTGGTCATGCGGCGCGCGGAGTCACGTGCGCTAGCTGGACGTCGTCAGGATGCGGTTCGAGCGCATGCTCGGTCTCGCCGTGCTCTTCGTGCGACTCGATCGCCAGGATGAAGTAGATGAGGACGAGCAGCGAGAAGATCAGCCCCTGTACGAGGCCGATGAAGACCTCGAGCCCCACGAACGGCAGCGCAGCCCCTGGAACGAACAAGAGTGCGCTCATGACCACGAGCATGATCTCGCCACCGAGCACATTGCCCCAGAGACGGAGCGTCAGCGTCAGCATCCGGAAGAGCTCGCTCGCGAACTCGATCAGACCGACAAGCAAGAAGATCGGCCCGAGCATGAACTTCAGGCCGCCTTTCTCCATGAAACCGGACACATTCACCCAGCGCCTTAGGTAGGCGGGGCCGTTCGCGCGGAAGCCCTCGGCCTGATAGAGCCCGAACGCCAGGATCGCGAGCCCGGCGTTGACGTGGTAGTCGGCGGTCGGCGCG
>VBIL01000075.1:39656-53953 GCA_005879975.1 Chloroflexota bacterium | reverse complement strand
AGTTCGAGGTGACCAGAAAGAGCAGGAGCGTGCCGAACAGCGGGAGGTACTTCAGAACGGTCGGGCCGCCGATGCTCTGGACGAAGTCTGCAAGTCCTTGAACGACAAGCTCGACGAAGTTTCGAAGACCGGTGGGTCGATCGTTCAGCCGCCGCGTCGCAAGGATCGCGACACCGGAAAGCAGCAGGATGACCAGGAGCATCGTGAAATGCGCGTTCGTGTAGCTCCAGTCCCACACGATGCCGATGCCCGCCACGTTGCCCGGCTCGCCGGGCGTGCCGAGGGTGAACAACGGCTGACCGGTGAGCTCGAAGGCCTTTGGGATGTCGGGATACGTCGGCAGCACGCGTTACTCCTCCTCCCCTGCTTCGCGCTTTCGCTCGCTTTCGTCGATCTCCGCTTGCCAGCTCCGCCCGGCTCGCCTCGCTTGGTCGCTCACCGGGCCGATCGGATTCTCAGCCAAGTAGCGCCGGACCATGTATGCGACGCCGAGCCCAGCAATGGCCATACCCAGGAACGTCAGACCAAGCAGTCCCCACGGCGCTGTGCCTGCGCTTTCGTCGAGCTTTTGACCGAGCCAGGCGCCTACGACGATGGGGACCGCGACCATGATTCCGACCTGGCCCAGGATCGCCGCGTTCGAGCGCGCTCCACCCGGGGTGCGGGGTGCGGCCAAGTGCCGCGAGTGTAGGTGAGAAAACGCGCCTCCGCGAACGAGCTAGAGCCAACCCCGGCGGTGGAAGTACATGGCCAGCCCCACGGCGAGCGCGGCGCTCACGCCCATGGACACGAAGAAGAGGCCCGCCGACCCGTACGGGATGAACGCCCAGTTCTGACCGAAGAACCCGGTCACCACCGTCAGCACCAGGAGCACGGTGGCGATGCTCGTCAGGACCTTCATGACCTCGTTCAGCCGGTTCGATGCCGACGCGAGGTACGCGTCGATCACGTTGGACGTGAGCTCGCGGAAGGTGTCGATCTCGTCGGTGACGCGGATGAGGTGGTCGTACACGTCCTGGAAGTACTCGCGGCGGCCGGTCTCGCGAAGCTCACGTAGGTCGCCGCGGACCAGGACCTGAAGCACCTCGCGCTCCGGCGCGATCGTCTTGCGGAGATGGAGAAGGTCGTGCTTCAGGAGGAAGAGCTCCTTGAGGGGAGATCGCATGTCCCTGGTGTCGCGGCCTTCCTCGGCGATGGACTCTTCGAGAAGCTCACTGCGTTCGCCGAAGTGATCGACGATCGGGAAGTATCCGTCGACCATCGTGTCGAGCAGCGCGTGGAGTAGCAGGCCGGTCGTCTGCAGGCGACCCTCGCGGAAACGCTTCTCGACCTGCCTGAGCGCCTCGCACTCGCCGTCGTGGACCGTGACGATCGCATTCGGCACGACGAAGATCGAGAACTCGTGGTACTGGACGACGTCCGGGGACGGCGACTCGACCGCATAGAAGACGATGAAGTAGTGGTCATCGTACTCATCGATCTTCGGCCGCTCGTCTCGCTCCGTTGCGTCCTCGACGGCAAGCGGGTGCAGCCCCAGATCGCGCGCGACGCGCGCGAGCTCGTCGCTGTGCCGATCGGGTATGTCGATCCAACAGGGCTTCGTCCGGTGCTCTGGGATTTCTTCGGTCGGACGCTCGACGACGGCGCCTTCATCGCGGACGAGCAAGCGCGCAGTCACGCGCCGAGGATAACTATGCGGCGAATCGACGGACGACGCTCACCAGCTCTTGCGCGTCGAACGGCTTCGCGAGGAACGCCTCTGCATTGCAGCGGTCGGCTTCGCGGCGCGGGTCGGCGACTCCGGTGAGGATCACGAGCGGCACTCGCCGGAGACCCATCCGCAGCTCTCGCGCGAAGGAGGGGCCATCCATCCCCGGCATCTGCACGTCCAGCACGACGACGGCCGGCGGATCGTCCTGCACCGCCTGGAGCGCCTCGCTGCCGTTCCGCGCCTCGACGACACGGAAGCCGTTCTCGGCGAGAAGCTGACGTTCCGCGGCCAGCGTCTCGATATCGTCATCGACGATGAGAACGGGACGGGGGCGCGGTTCCATACCAAACGCCATGGGGGACCTCATGCATACCGTGTTCCGCGCTGATCGCACTGGCGTATCAGCCTTGTTTCGCCTTTCGCGTCCGTAGACTCGCTCTCCGGTGAAGGCACCTCGCGCGATGCGCGCGCCCCTTGAAGTCGTACCGAAACTGGGGGCGAAACCCGGGATGCCCGCCCTGCGCATCGGCGGAGTCGCGACCTACGACCGCCCGATCGAACATCTCGCCGGGCAGCTCGACGTGATCGATCTGAGACTCCCGCTGCGCGCGAAGGACGGACGCTACGGGCTCGTGTTGTGCTTCGCGCTCGGCGAGGTCGAGCTCGAGCGGCTCGGGCGCGAGCTCGTGCGAGTCGCGCATCCGGACGGGGCGGCCTGGGTCGTGGTGTGGAAGAAGGACAAGCTCCCTTCCGGTGCGCCGAACTGGGACGAAGCGCAGGAAGCGATCCTCGACACCGGCTGGGTCGACAACAAGATCCTCTCGCTGGGCGAAGACGTGTACGCGACCCGCTACGTTCGCCGGCGCCGTCCGGGTCAGCGGGAACTCTCCGGCGCTCGGCGGCGTTCGTAGCGCATGCGTGCTCATGCGCTTGCGCTGGTCGCTGTGCTACTCGTGGGGTGCGGGGACGCTGGCTCGGCCGGGACGCCACCGATCCCGAGCGGAGGTGGGCCGGCGGCCACCACGATCGGCGATCGCGATTGCACCGTCAGCTGGGCGCGCTATTACAAGACGCTCGCCGAGCTCGTCGAAGACTCGCCTGTGATAGTCCGCGCGACTCCCCTTGTGACCGACCGCGCGACTCTGTATGCGTTCGACGGCTCCGGGGCGCGATTCTCACGCGACGCACGACGGACGACCTTCCGCGTCACTAAGCAGCTCAAGGGTCCGGCTCTCTCACAGGTCCATGTCGTGGAGGACGTCTGCGAGAACATCGAGACACGGCCAGGTGAAGCGTGGCTGATCCTCGCCCACGAGTTCGCTCCGCCCTTCGCGCCGGGGCCCGGCTACTACGTGGCGAGTGGAGGTCCTCAGGGCCAGTTCAGGCTGGTGAACGGTCGTGTCGCCGGCACCTACTTCGTATTCGCGCCAGTCGTCCGGTCGTACGACGGAATATCGGTCGATCGCCTCGCCCAGGACATTGCAGCAGTCGTGCATTGAAGCGTCTCCCGCCACAGCCGAGCACTGATCCCTTTCCGATAGCCCGACCGGAACCGGACAGGCGGCCAGACGTTAGGAGGGATATGCGCACAGCTACGCTCGGGCTCGCTCTAGTCTTTGCCGCCGCGTGCGGTGGGGCAGCCACCCTTCGCGGCACGCCCGAGCCGAGCGCCTCCGCGCCGAGCGCGACAGCCATCACCGCCACGATCACGCCCGCGGGAACGGTCACCGCCACGGCGATCACCGGGACCATCGTGCCGGGCCTCGGCACGATCCCGCCCAATCCGACGCCCGCGCCGTCGCCGACGCCGAGCCCGGCACCGGGCGGTCTCACCCAGGCGCAGCTCAAGTACCGGCTCATCGACCAGTTCGGGCGGCTCCTCTTCTGCGATCCCGATTACTACCCGGTCGCGCGCGGTGACGAGCAGGCGCTCGCCCATCAGCGGCTGCCCGACATCCAAAAGGACGCGCCGACGTTCAATGCGATCCTCTCCCACCTCGGCATTGCGCCCGCCGCTACCTACACGAACGAGCAAGAGCTCGCGATCTACCGCGAGTGGAAGCTGCTCAACGCGCTTCGCCTCGAGTCGGTGAGCGCGGGCTTCCATTTCCTTGCGATCTTCTCGAGCGCGCCGAATACGCAGCAAGGCAATCGCATCGACGGCACGATCGACCAGCGTGGTGCGATCACGGTCGCGAGCCGCACCCCGAGCGGACCGCCGCCCTGCCCCATATGCCTCGCGCGCGGAACGCGCATCGCGACGCCCAGCGGTGAGATCGCTGTCGAAGACCTACGGGTCGGCGACGTCGTCTGGACCACGGACGCTTCTGGCGCCCCCGTCGCGGCGCCGCTCGTCACGCTCGGCAGCACGCCGGTACCGTCCACGCATCAGGTCGTCCGGCTCGTCCTCTCCGACGGGCGCGCGGTCTCGGTCTCGCCCGGTCATCCGACCGCCGATGGCCGCCGGGTCGGCGACCTCGTCGCCGGCGAGGAGTACGACGGCGCGGGCATCGTCAGCGCCGAGCGGCAGAGCTATGACGGCGGCGCGACCTTCGATGTACTCCCCGATGGCGCGACCGGCTTCTACTGGGCCAACGGCGTGCTGCTCGGCTCGACGCTCCGCTAAGTCTCGAGAAGCTCCTTCGTCAAGAAGTCCACCGTTCGGCCGTAGGCATCGTCTGCGTTCGCGCGCTTCGTGATGCTGTGGCCCTCATCCGGATAGACGACGTACTCGACGCGCCGTCCAAGCGCCTGGAGGCGCGCGACCACCTGGTCGGACTCCTCCTTCGGCACGCGCGGATCGTTCTCTCCCTGGAGGATGAGCATCGGACAACGCACGTTGTCGATGTGCGTCATCGGCGACCGGTCGACGAGCCTGGCGCGGTCGCGCTCGAGGTCGCCGATCCATCGTGCGAGGAAGCGGCGCCAGTTCGGTTGTGCGTTCTCAAGCATGGTCACGAGATTCGCCACACCGCAATCATCGACGGCGCACCGCCACACGTCCGGCATTTGAGTCACGCATAGGAGCGTCGCGAAGCCGCCGTACGAACCGCCGTACACCGCGAGCCGGGTGCGATCGAACTCCGGCTGTGCCGTCATCCACTCGGTGACGGCGCGCAGATCGCGCAGGTCCACCCCGCCCCAGTCCCTGTGGATGGCGGCCTGCCAGCGGCGGCCGTATCCGGTCGACCCGTGGATGTTCGGAACGACCAGCGCGATCCCGCGATGTACCAGCGCCGCAAGGTGCGTTTGGTACGGACCGAACGCCGGGCGCGACTGGCCTTCGGGACCGCCATGCGGGTAGAGCACGGCCGGAACCGGAGCGCGCGCGCCGCGCGGGCGATACACGAAGCACGGGATGTCGCCGTCCGGACCTGGGATGCGGACGAGCTCGGGGTCGACGAGCTCCTCGCGGGTAACGCTGAACGCTGACGTCAGCGCCATGCGCGCCTCGCCCGTCGCCGTGTCGAGCGTCCAGACCTGCCATGGCTCCGTCGCCGACAGGCGCACGAACGCGGCACGCGCACCGTCGACCGACAGCACCAGGTCTTCGCAGACGCCGCCGTCGAGCGAGCGTTCGCGCGTCGCGCCGCCGTCAGTCCGCCACCGGAGTCGGGAGTAGCCGTCCTCGTTCACCGACCAGATCTGCGCCCGCCCGCTTGCCGATGAGGCCGCGAGCTCGACGTCCCAGCGCGGCGAGTCGATACGTTCGTAGTTTCCGGACTCCGGATCCAGCGCCCCGAGCCAGAGGTGCTCGCTCTCCTCGTCGCTGATCACGAGCGCACGGCCGTCGGCAAGCCAGCCCGCCGGCACATGCGACACGTCCTCCGCGTGCTTGGTGATCTCGCGAGCCGCCGCGCTCCGCGGATCCACGACGAGCAGGTCCTGAGTGGTGTTGTCGAGAACGCGCATCACGAGGAGCCGCGACCCGTCCGGCGACCAGCCACCCACCACATGCCATGCGGCGGCGGTAAGGAGCGGACGCTCCGTGCGCGTCGACAGGTCCGCGATGACGACGTCCATGTCCGTCGACGCGCGTGCGTTGCTCGAGAAGGCGACGAGACCGCCATCCGGCGACGAAGCGTTCCATGAAAGGAGGCGCTGCACGCGTCCCGCGGGATCCGCGGAGAGCGCCTGGGTCGGTCCATCCGGATGGCGCAGATGCAGCTGGTGCAGCTCCGTGCCGCCGCGATCGGCCGCCGCGATGAGCTCGCCGTTCGCGCTCCAGCAAAGGCTCCGCACGGCGTGGCGTTCGATGGTGATCGCGCGCTGCGGCTTTCCGCCGATCGCGGGAAGGGTCCAGGCCTCGTATGTGCCGGCGCCTTGATCGGAGACGACCGCCAGCGTGCGCGCGTCGGCTCACGCGCCGTGAGTAGTAATCGTCGATCGTCCGCATCACCGCGGCTCGCTCGCCCGTCGATGCGGCGTGGTAGCCGGGAAGAGGATCCGGTGGCTGAAGGGTGCACGAGGCCAGATTGCCGACGAGAAGCAGAGCGGCGATGTAGCGCGCCACTCCCTACAGCATGGCGGCGAGCTGCGCCGCGTTGTTGACGGCCTTGTCGCCGTAGCAGTTGTTCATCAGGAGCTGCACCTCCTTCGCGTCTTCGGCGAGCTCGCGGATCTTCGGGAGCCATTCCTCGAGCTCCTTCTTCGAGTACGAGTAATCGAAGCGCTCCGCCGCCGTGAGCCCGGGCTTCTTCCAGTTCTCGGCGTTGCGACCGTGAAAGCGAACTATGGCCAGGTCCTTGTTCGTCACCGCGGCGAGAGGGGGCATGCTCGAGGGGAATCCTTGCGGCTCGTCCACGGCGACATACGTGAGGCCGTGCTCCTGCAGAAAGGCCAGCGTCTCCGCGCGGTTCCGTTCGCTCATCCAGGTGGCGTTCCGGAACTCGACCGCGAGGCGATCGTCCGGCAAGAGCTCGCGGGCATGCACGATTTCTTCCTTGTTGGCGCTCGAGATCGCGAACCAGTCCGGGTACTGGAGGAGGATCGCGCCTAGCTTGCCGGCCTTGCGGAGCGGCTCGAGCCCTACCCAATACCGCGCGAAGAGCTCCTCGCGGGTTTCCTTCGGAAAGTCCTTGGGGTAGACGCGCTTCTTCGCAAGGGCCTCCTTCGGCAGTGCTTCGCGGATGTCCTTGGGCAGGCGCTTCGGGTCGGTGTGATGTGTCGTGAGCGTCGCGAAGGCTTTGAAGTTCATCGTGAACTCGTCCGGGGTCCGCTCTGCCCACAGCTGCGTCTGTTTTTGGGAGGGCAGCGCGTAGTACGCGGCGTCGTTCTCGACGATCGGAAAATGCTCGGCGTAGTAGCGCAGACGCTTGTCGGCGTCGTCCTTGATCCGTTCGGGGTACCAGCCGGACTCGATAAGCGTCGGATCGGTCCACGAGCACGTCCCGACCTTGATCCTCTCGGGGCCGGGGGGCGAAGCCCCCCGATGTCTAGAAGCGATCGGCTTCCTCTCGGTAAAGGCCGGGGTCGAGCTCCTCGGCCTTGGAGCTGCGCTGCGCGAGCGCCATCACCGCGACGCCAAAGACGACGGCCAGGCCAACGAAGGTCGCGAGCTGCGCGCGGCCTGTCGTCATGAAGGCCAGGCTCCCGAGCGCCGCGGTCATCAGATAGATAAGGAGCACGGCCTGCTGATGCGTCAGGCCGACGTCGAGCAAACGGTGATGGAAGTGCCCGCGGTCGGGGGCGAACGGTGGCTGGCCCGAGACCATCCGCCGAACGAGGACGTAGAAAGTGTCGATGATCGGCACGCCGAGGACGAGAAGCGCCGCGGCTACCTTCGCCGTGCCGAAAATCGACAGCACCGCGAGCATCGTTCCGAGGAAGGCGACGCCGGTCGTTCCGAGGAAGAGCTTCGCGGGATGGAAGTTGAAGAGGAGGAATCCCGCGACCGCGCCCGCGAGCGTGAATGCCATCCATGCGACGAACGGCTCTGAGACCTGCGGCAGGAGCGCGAGGCCGCCGAGCGTGAGGGCGGCGATGGCGGCGACGCCGGCCGCAAGACCATCGAGCCCGTCGATGAAGTTGAGCGCGATGTTCATCCCGACGATCCAGAACATGGTGAACGCGACTGCGACAGGGAACGCGAGCTCGACCAGGCGATCGGAAAGCGGGTCGTTCACGAAGTCGATGTGGATGCCGGCGAAGACGATGACCGCGGCGACGATGAGGAGACCGAGAAATTGCCAGCGCGCGCGAAGCTCGAGCATGTCGTCGACCAGGCCAACGCCCATGCCGAGGAGCGCCGCTATCGCCGTCAATGTGAACCGCGAGGATCTGACCTCCTCAGGGATGAGGAAGGGATGTCCGGCCAGGCGGTCGACGAGCCAGAAGGTGAAGATCGCCGAGCCGAACGCGATGGCGATCGCGAGACCGCCCGGCCGCGGGATCGGGCGCGGGTGGACGCGCCGTCCCCCTGGCATGTCGAGCATGCCGAGACGTCGCGCAAGCAGACCGACGAGCGGCGTCGCCGCAGCGGCCAGCGCGAACGCGAGCAATGTGGAACCCACCAGGAGAAGCGAGGTCGAAGACAACGCGGGCACGATATAGCGAAGGATGGCATTCCGCGTTCCAGGAGGTTTCCCAGGCTGCTTTGATGTATGACCTTGCCGTACGATTGCGGCCGTTCGCCCGACCGATACGCTCGAGTCGTAGACCTCCGCTCGCAAGGAAGCCGGGCACAACAAAAGGAGAGCGAAGATGCCGCTGTTCATGGACGTTCATCAAAAGGCCCCTGAGGGAGCGAAAGCGACAGATGTCGCCGACGCCCATATGGCCGACGTGAAGACACAGGGTAAGTACGGTGTTCAATACCTTCGCTACTGGTTCGACGAGAAGAACCACAAGATCTTCTGCCTCGTCGACGCGCCGAACGCGGAAGCCGCGAAACGCGTGCACCGCGAGGCGCATGGCCTCGAGGCGGACGAGATCTACCCCGTGACCGAAGGCGGCTAGCCCGTCCCGAACTGACGGTCGCCCGCGTCGCCGAGCCCGGGCAAGATGTAGCCCTTGTCATTGAGGCGCTCGTCGAGCGCCGCGACGTGGATGGGAACATCGGGGTGAGCTCCCGACAGCGCGCGCACCCCTTCAGGCGCCGCGATGATGCCAACGTATTTGATGCGCTTCGCGCCCCACTTCTTCAGGATGTCGACCGTCGCGGTGGCCGACCCGCCGGTCGCGAGCATGGGGTCGAGAACGAGGCACACCTGCACCGTCGCCGAGGAAGGAAGCTTGTTGTAGTACGAGATCGGCCGGAGGGTGTGCTCGTCCCGGAAGAGTCCGATGTGCCAGACCTGCGCCTCCGGCATTAGCTCGAGTGCAGCTTCGACCATCCCAATCCCGGCCCGGAGCACCGGAACGAGCCCGACCTTTTCCTTCAGCCGCGCGCCGGTGTATGGCGCGAGCGGCGTCTTGACCTCACGCGCCTCGGTCGGCAGGTCCGCGGTCGCCTCGTACAAAAGCAGCGTCGCGATCTCCGCCACGAGCTCGCGGAAGATCTTTGGCGGCGTCGTCTCGTCGCGGAGGCGCGTCACCTTCTCTTTGACGAGCGGGTGCGTCGAGATGTGGACCTGGGCGCTCAGCTGGGGACTCGTTCAATCCCTCGGCTTCGCCGAGAGACACGCTCAGGCTGGTCGATTCGCTCGTCGCCCACGCTCGCTGCGGCTCGCTGTCCGCTTCGCGTCCGGGGGCCCCTGCCCCCTGGGCCCCTCCCCCTGAGCCGCTCCTCGCTCAACTCGCCACTTTCTCCGGAGTGATGCCCGGCACCGGGAAACGCCGGGTGAGATCGAGGACCTCCGAGGCGACGTCCTTCGCCACCGTCTCATCCCCCTTCGCCTGAAGGATGCGCCCGATGAGCGACCCGATCCGTTGCATTTCCGCTTCCTTCATGCCGCGCGTCGTGATCGCCGGCGTGCCTATCCGGATCCCAGACGCGATGCCGGGCTTCTGCGGGTCGTACGGGATCGTGTTCTTGTTCACCGTGATCCCAACCACATCGAGGGCCTTCTCGGCTTGCTTGCCGGTCAGGCCGAGTGGCCGGACGTCCACGAGCATCAGGTGGTTGTCGGTGCCTCCAGAGACGATCCGCAGGCCCGCCTTCGCGAGCGACGCCGCTAGGGTCTTCGCGTTCACGCGGATCTGCTTCGCATAGAGCTTGAACTCGGGAGTTGCCGCCTCCTTGAGCATGACCGCCTTCCCTGCGATCACGTGCATGAGCGGCCCGCCCTGCACGTTGGGGAAGACGGCGCTGTCGATCGCTTTTCCGAACTCGGCATCCGAGAGGATCATCCCGCCACGCGGGCCGCGAAGCGTCTTGTGCGTGGTCGTCGTCACGATCTGCGCGTAACCAACCGGTGTGGGGTGCTCGCCCGCTGCGACAAGGCCGGCGAAGTGCGCCATGTCCACAAGAAGAAGCGCCTCGACCGCGTCGGCGATCTGTCGAAGGCGCGGGAAGTCGAAGATCCTTGGGTAGGCGGTGGCTCCGGCGACGATGAGCTTCGGGCGATTCTCTTTCGCCAGACGCTCGAGCTCGTCGTAGTCGAGCATCTCGTCCTCTTTACGAACGCCGTATGCGACAAAGTGGTAGAGCTTGCCGGAGAAGTTCACCGGTGACCCGTGCGTGAGATGCCCACCCTGATCAAGGGCGAGTCCCAGCACGGCATCGCCGGGCTTCAGGACCGCGGCATATGCCGCCATGTTCGCCTGGGCGCCGGCGTGCGGCTGGACGTTGGCGTGTGCGGATCCGAAGAGCGCCTTCGCCCGCTCGATCGCGAGCGTTTCCGCGACGTCGACCCACTCGCACCCGCCGTAGTAGCGGCGGCCCGGATACCCCTCGGCATATTTGTTCGTCAGCACGCTGCCGACGGCTTCCATGACGGCGGCGCTGGTGTAGTTCTCGGAAGCGATGAGCTCGATCTTCTCGACCTGACGGCGCCGCTCGTTCTCGATCGCGGCGTAGACCTCGGGATCGGTCTGTTCGATATGGCTCATCTGACTCTCCTCTTTGCCCTCATCGCCCTCGACTCATTCCCTTCGCGCCGTCGGCGACGATAGGCTCGCTGTTCTCAAGCTTGGCGATCTGTCCGCGGCGCCTCGCATGGCGCCCGCCTTGGACCTTCGCCCCTAAGTAAGCATCCACGATGCTTTTCGCAAGCTCTTCACCGATCACGCGTTCGCCGAGCGTCAGCAGGTTCACATCGACGTGCTCGACCGAGTCTCGCGCCGACCATTCGTTCTCGACGACCGCCGCGCGCACGCCCGGGATCTTGTTCGCGGCGACAGCGGGACCGATACCCGAACCGCAGAAGAAGATCCCACGGTCGACGTCGCCGCGCACCACCGCGTCCGCGAGTGGACGAACGATCAGTGGGTAGTCATCGTCGGGTGCCGTCTCGGGGCCGAACGGGACGATGGTGTGACCCGACGCGTGCAGGTGCTCGGTGATCGCCGCCTTCAGCCGTTGACCGGCGTGATCCGCCGCGATCCCGATCTTCAAACGACGCTCGCCAGGACATGGCCGATCTCGTCCTCGCTGATCGCGCCCTCGCGGAGGATCTTCACGTGCTCGCCGGTGCAGTCGACGATGGTCGACGCGAGGCCGCCGGGCGTTCGACCGCCGTCAAGAACGAGCGCGATGCGTCCGTCGAGCTGCGCCATAACTTCTTCCGCCGTGCGCGCGTCCGGTTCGCCCGATCGGTTCGCGCTCGTCACCGGCAGTCCACCGCCACTCGCGGCGATCAGTCGGCGCGCGAGCGCGTGATCGGGGACGCGGAACGCGAGCGTGCCGCGGCGCGGCGCAACGAGAACGATCGTGAGCGGTCCCGGCCAGAACCGTTGCGCGAGGGCGCGTGCGGCGGGAGTGACGATCGCGCTCGCCTCGAGGTTCCCGGTGTCCGAAAGCAGCACGGGTATCCGCTTGTCTTTGGGACGATCCTTCGCGCCGTAGAGCTTGCGGACGTGCTCTTGGCCGGCCGAGAGCCCGTACACCGTGTCGGTTGGAAAAGCGACGAGTTCGCCTCGTGACAGTGCGGCCGCGGCCTCCTCCACAGCCCCCGGCGCGTCGGCCGCGAGGAGGCGCGTTTTCACGTCATGATGATAGGGACATGCCGACGCAACTCGCCGAAGTCGAGATCTTCCGCCCGCTGCCCGAGGACGGCCTCGAGGCACTGGCAATGCGGGGGAAGCATCACCGCTACGAGCCGGGCGAGGTCCTGCTACGCCAGGGCGATCTGAGCGAAACGATGCATGTGCTGCTGACCGGGCGTGTTCGCGTCGAGCGAGACCAGTCGGAAGAGGGCACGGTGCTTCTCACGGAGCTCGGACCGAATGAGGTGGTGGGTGAGATGGGCGTGTTGGATCACGCTCCGCGCTCCGCGACGGTGACCGCGATCGAGGCGACCGAAACACTTGAGTTGCATGCCACCGCGCTGGCGGTCGTACTCATCCAGTACCCCGCGGTCGCGGCAATCTTGCTCCGTACGCTCAGCCGGCGACTTCGCGGCGCGGACGAGCTCGTCGAACAGCTCGCGCGCGAATCGCACTAGCGCGTTCAGCGTCCGGAGCACGCGGGGGTTCGCGCCGAGCGAGCGTCACCCGGATGGTGCGCTGCGGCCCGTAGGGACTCGGGTGGTCCGCTTCGACGACCAGTGCACGCGACCCGTAGCGACGCTCGATCGCGTCGGCGAATCCGTTTTCGACACGTGCGTCGATGTCCAGGTCGGCGAAACCGCGCGCCGTAAGCTCGCGCTCGACTTCGGCCATGAGCGGCCAGACGAGCCCTCGCCCGCGGTGACTCGGATCGATGAGGACGTTGAAGAGGCTGGCACGGGCCTCTGACCAGCCGCGCCCCGCAACAGCGAAGCCGAGCAGCGTTCCGCGATCCCAGAGCGTTCCAATCACGGCGTTCCGATCCGACACCTGACGGCGCATCTCGCGCGAGGAGAACGCGCGCGCTCCCCACTCGGAACGTTCCAGCTCGAGCATCCGTCGGCCGACGCGCCTCCAGGTCGCATCACCTGAATCGAGCATCTTGATGGCTGCAGGCATCGCTATCGCGTGATGGCGACGACGCGCTGATCACCCGCGAGATCGCTTATTACGCGGGTCGCGCCCCCGAGCGCGTACTGCAGGAGATGCGAGACCTGATCCGCCTGATGCGGATCGATCTCGAAGAGCGCCGTCCCATGCGGCGCCAGCACGCGCGGAAGATCCGCCGCCGCCCGCCAGATGAGCTCGAGGCCATCCTTGCCCGCGGTGACCGCAACGCGCGGCTCGAACGCGAGCGACGTCCGTGTTCCGACGAGCTGCTCGAGCTCGGCGTCACGTAGATAGGGCAGGTTCGCGACGACCATGTCGAGCTGCTCGCTCAGCGGCGCGAGCAGGTCGCCTTCGCGAAGCTCGATCCGCTCGGCGACGCCGTTCAGCAGCGTGTTCTCCCGCGCTACCGTGAGGGCGTCGAGGCTGATGTCGGTCGCGATAACGTGCACGGCGCGCTCGTGCGCCGCGATCGCGATCGCGACCGCACCGGATCCGGTGCCCACGTCGGCGAGCGTGAGCGCACGACCGGCGATCACCTCGCGCGCGGCATCAACGAGCGTCTCGGTCTCCGGGCGCGGGATGAGGACGCGGGGATCCACTGTGAAGCGAAGTCCATAGAACTCCTTGAAGCCGCGCAGATACGCGACCGGCTCGCCGCTCGCGCGGCGCTCGACCAGGCTGCGGTAACGGCGCATCGCCCCGTGCGACATCTCGGTGTCCGGATGTGCATAGAGCGTCTCTTTGCTTACGCCGAGAACATGCGTAAGGAGCACGTCCGCGTCGAGCGCGGCGGTCGTGATGCCTGCGGCGCGAAGGACCGCGGCGCCCGCGTCCCGCTCCTCCCCCCAGGTGCGCACGGGAGAAGTATCGGCGGGGGAGCGCCGCGGTCGAAATGGTGCGGGGCCGAAGGTTAGGCCGGCGTGACCTTCTCGGCGTTTTCCTTGTTGCGGCGCTGGTCCATCGTCTTCTCGTAGCTCACGGTCTGGCCCTCGCTGAGGTCGTCGTAGCTTGCACCGGTCACTGAGGACCGATGGAAGAAGAGGTCCGTTCCGTCGCTCTGCTGAATGAATCCAAAGCCGCGGTCGCTGACGAGCTTCTTGATCGTTCCGGTTGGCACGTGTTTCTCCTCGTTCACCGGCTATACGCCGGTGATGAATGTTCGGTCACAGGGAAGATCGCCTCATCTTTTTGGGGACGCACTTCTCAGTGGCCGCTGCGGATCGACTCCGCGCGTTTGGAGAAGAGCCGTAGGTCACCACTGTAACACCCCGATTGGGACCGTCCCTCGTTACGGAAGTATCGTCGCGCCGTGCAGCGTGAGCCGACCGTCGCCGATGTCGTGGCGGCTCGTCGCGTCGTGGACCGGTATCTTCCCCGTGCCCCGCTCGAGCGATCGCCGCTGCTGTCCAACGAGATTGGCGCCGAGGTCCATCTCAAGATCGAGACATTCAAACCGACGCGAACGTTCAAGGTCCGCGGTGCCCTGAACAAGATCGCATCGCTGGACGGCGCGGCGCGCGGTCGCGGCGTGGTCGCCGCGTCCGCGGGC
>VBIL01000075.1:0-39646 GCA_005879975.1 Chloroflexota bacterium | reverse complement strand
TGTACGACGACACGCTCGCGCTCGCGCATCGGATCGAGCACGAGCAGGGCAAGACCCTCGTGCACCCCTACGCCGATCCGCTGATCGTCGCGGGTCAGGGCACGATCGGCCTCGAGGTCCTCGAGGACCTTCCGGAGGTCGAGCTCGTGATCGTCGCCGTCGGCGGCGGCGGACTCATCACCGGGATCGCGCTCGCGATGCGCTCGTCGCGGCCCGCCGTCCGGGTCGTGGGCGTCGAGCCGGACGGCGCGGATGCCGTCGGACGATCGGTGCGGGCGGGCCGGCCGATCACGCTCGAGCACCCACACAGCGTGGCGGACAAGCTCGTCGCGAAGAGCACGGATGCGCTGAACGTGGCCCTCGCTGCCCGCTACGTCGACGAATTCGTCACCGTGAGCGACGACGACCTCGAGCGCGCGACCTACGAATACCTGGACCGGCTCTCGCTTCTCGTCGAACCGTCCGGCGCCGCTCCGCTGGCCGCGGTCCGAGCGGGAAAGGTCGATCCCACTGGCCGAAAAACGGTGCTCGTCGTCAGCGGAGGGAACGCGACGCCGGCTTTGATCGCTCGGATCGCCGCCCAACGCGACACCCTAGCGACGGCATGAGCGTTCGTCACGAGGAAATCAGCATCGCATCGAAGAAGCGTGAAGAGACCATCGACATCACGCCACGCGTGAAGGCCGCGGTCACGCGCGCGAAGATCGGCGATGGGATCGTGACGGTCAGCGTCGCGCACACGACCGCCGCGGTGTTCGTGAACGAGAACGCCGACCCCGACGTGCAGAAAGATGTGCTCACCGCGCTGGAACGCGCCGT
Organism: Chloroflexota bacterium; assembly: GCA_005879975.1. Taxonomy (GTDB): domain Bacteria; phylum Chloroflexota; class Limnocylindria; order P2-11E; family P2-11E; genus 3-1-20CM-2-70-9. The sequence continues at coordinate 38,827 of VBIL01000075.1, read as the reverse complement.
GCCGAGCGGTGCGAAGTACGCGCATGCCGAGGGCAACGGTCCCGCGCACGTCAAATCAGTCCTTGTCGGTAACTCGATCACGCTCGCGGTGCGCGACGGTGAGGTCGCGCTCGGAACATGGCAGGGCATTTACCTTGCGGAGTTCGATGGCCCGCGGGAACGAGGCGCGACCATAACTGTCATCGGCGAATGAACGTCGTACCATCGCTGACTTTCAGGGGAGCGGAGGTCAGCACATCACCACCACACTGACAAAAGATCCGTCGATCAGCGCGCGCGAGGCGGCACAGACGCTCCGCACCGCGCTCTCGCGGGGCGGGGACTGGGCGGAGCTCTACTGGGAACGGCACGAGACGCTGCAGCTCGTCCTCGATGACGGACGCATCGAGGATGCGATCAGCGGCGTGGATCAAGGTGCGGGCATCCGCGTGACCAGCGGCGAGCGCACGACCTATGCGAACGGGAACGTTGCGGATGTCGACGACCTGATCGCACTGGCAGGGCGCGCCGCGCGCAGCGTCGCCGACGGCGGCGAGCTCCACGAAGCCACTCCGCCCGAACCGGACTCGGTTCCGCGTCACTCGACCGTCGCCATCGACCCGCGCTCGGTCGCCGTCGAGCGGAAGCTGGGCCTTCTGCGCCGGGCAAACGAGGTAGCGCGCGGCCTCGATCCGCGGGTCCAGCAGGTGACCGCCAGCTACGGCGAGAGCGTTCAGGAGATCCTGATCGCGAACAGCGATGGCCTGCTGCGGACCGACACCCGGGTGCGTCTCAACCTCGCCGTGCACGTTGTAGCGAAGCAGGGGGAGGTGCTCGAATCCGGCTTCGAGGCGCTCCGCGGCACCGCGGGATTCGAGATGCTGACCGATCAGGCGGTCGAGCAGGCGGCGACCGACGCGACTCGTCGTGCGGTGCTCAACGTCGGCGCTGACCCGGCGCCGGCGGGCACGTATACGGTCGTTCTGTCGAGTGAGGCGGGGGGCACGCTCATTCACGAGTCGGTCGGTCATGGTCTCGAAGCCGACCTCAACCTGAAAGGACTCTCGGTCTACTCGGGTCGCATCGGGCAGAAGGTCGCGAGCGAGCTCATCACGGTGATCGACGACGGGACCGATCCCGACAGGCGCGGCACGTCGGCGATCGACGACGAGGGCACACCGACGAACCGCACGGTTCTTATCGAAAACGGCATCCTTCGGACCTACCTCTCGGATCGGAAGCATGCCGAGAAGCTCGGCATCCCGAGGAGTGGCAACGGGCGACGCGAGTCCTTCCGCTATCTCCCGATCTGCCGGATGACGAACACGATGATCGCGCGCGGGACGTCGGAACCGGCGGAGATCCTGCGTTCCGTCAAGGACGGCGTGTTCGTGAAGAAGATGGGCGGTGGGCAGGTCGACGTGGTCTCGGGCAATTTCGCCTTCGAGATAACCGAGTGCTACCGCATCCGCGACGGAAAGCTCGCGGAGCCGCTCCGCGGAGCAACGCTCGTCGGCCAGGGCCCGAAGCTCATGAGCGAGATCGACATGGTCGGGAGCGATCTCGGTTACTCCACCGGGACATGCGGCAAGGACGGGCAGGGAGCGCCGGTCGCCGACGCCCAGCCAACGATCCGCATCCCCTCGGTCGTGGTGGGCGGGAAACTGAAATGAAGTGCGAGCGACGAGCGGGTCGCTCCGCGCCCAGGGGCCCCTACCCCTGCCGGCGAGGAGCGAGACCACCAGTCTTGAGCGTGTCTCTGCCGAAGGCAGAGATTGAGCTGAGATGAGCGAGCGACGAGCGGTTTATCCGCGAGGAGCGAGACCGCCAGTCTTGAGCGTGTCTCTGCCGAAGGCAGAGATTGAGCTGAAATGAGCGAGCGGCTCACGAACGAGGCTACGGTCGACACGGCGCTGGATGCGCTGCGCTCGCTAGGCGTCGCGACCGGGGAGGTCTTCCTCCGCGAGGCGCAGTCGGGATCCGTGGAGATCAAGGAGGGCGCGATCGAAAGCGCCATCGCGCGCGGCGAGCGCGGCGTCGGCATCCGCGTCCTCGACGAGCAGCGCCTCGGCTTCGCCTACACGAGCGACCTCAGCGCGGACGGCATCCGAACCTGCGCCGACACGGCGCGCCGGATGTCGGGCGTCACCGAGGCCGATCCCGATCTCGCTCTTGCGAAGAAAGCGATCGACGACGCCGATCTGGACATCTACCAGGCCGGCGTGGTCGACCGGCCGCTGGCTGAGCGGGGTGCCGTCGCGCTGACTGTCGAAGAGGCCGCGCGCGCGGTCGATCCGCGCATCAGGCAGTTTCGCAAGACGACGTACAGCGACTCGGAGTCGACCACGATCATCGCGACGACGACCGGCGTCCGCGCCTCGTACCGCGAGTCGTACTGCGGCGTCATGACCTCGGCGGTGGCGACGGAGACCTCTCCTGGTGGCGAACGGCAGGTCGGCTATCACGGCGAGGCCGCTCGCCGATTCGCCGAGCTCGACCCGGTGCGCGTCGGACAGCGCGCCGCGCAGCGCGCCGTCGAGAAGCTCGGCTCCCGTCCTCTGGCGACGCAGAAGCTCCCGGTCGTCCTGGATCCGTGGATGGCGATGGATCTCTTGCGCGCGATCGGCCCGCTGTTCTCGGCCGACAACGTGCTCAAAGGGCGAAGTCTCTTCGCGGGAAAGGTGGGGCAGCGCGTCGCAAACGAGAAGATCACGATCGTGGACGATGCGCGGAAGCCGCGCGGCCTTCGGAGCGCACCGTTCGACGGCGAAGGCGTCGCGACCACAACGCGAACGTTGATCGACCGCGGTTCCCTCCGCGGGTATCTCACATCACTGAAGACGGCGAGCAAGCTGCACATCGACCCCAGCGGCAATGCGCGACGCGGCGGCTACGGCTCGCCGGCCCGCATCGGGCCGTCGAATCTCTTTGTTGCCGCCGGTTCCGACGACGCCGAGGGGATCGTTCGCGGGCTGGACCACGCGCTTGCCGTGACGTCACTGCTGAATCTGCACACGATCGATCCCGTGTCGGGCGAGTTCTCGCTCGGCGCGACCGGGAACTATCTCGAGCGCGGGGGACGCGTGCATCCGGCGGAGGGCATCACGATCGCCGGCAACCTCACTCATCTGCTTGGTGCGGTGGTCGGCGTCGGGAACGATCTGGTATTTGGGCCGGGCGGCCTAGGCAGTCCCACGCTCGTCATCTCAGAGTTGTCTATCGGAGGGGCCTAGGTGTCCTGGCGGTCCCTGTTGAAGGGTGACCCGGTCCCGTGGCTTCTCGAGCGGCGCGATCCGGCGGTCCGGTCGCTGGCGCTGCGATCCCTGCTCGACCGAGGGCCCCGCGATCCTGAAGTGCGCGAAGCGCAGCAGCGGGCGATGGGTACGCCGCCGATCTCCACGATCCTGGGGCGTCAGCGTCCGAGCGGCGGATGGCCTGGCGCGAATATGTACGGCCCGAAGTACGAGGGCACGCTCTGGTCGAATCTGCTTCTGATCGAGTACGGGGTCGATGCGTCGGATACCCGCGTGAAGCGGGCCGCGCGTTACGTTCTCGACGAGCTCGGCCAACCCGACATGGGTGGGATGCGCTGGGTGTTCAACAGAGATCACGGCGCGTCATGCGTCATCGGCAACCTGGTGCGCTATGTCTCGATCGCAGGCTACGGCAACGATCCGCGAGTCGAGCCCCTCGTCGAGCGGCTCGTGCAGGACTCGAAGAAATTCGACGCCGCGTGCTGGATCAATGGCGACCAACCCTGCGCGTGGGGCTATGCCCGACTCATCTGGGGGCTCGCGGCGCTTCCCGAGGGCGCACGCACGCGCGAGGTCGCTCGGACGATCCGGCGCGGCGTGGAGTTCCTCCTGTCCTATCGGGTCGAGCGTGGGAAGTACCCGACGGACACAGAGCCCAGCTATCTCTGGCGCCAGCTCTCGTTCCCGCTCTTTTACCAAGCCGACGTCCTCTTCGTCCTCCGCGCCCTCGATGCCGCCGGCGCGATCGATGACGACCGAGTTCAGCCGGCGATCGCGTGGCTCCTTTCGCGCCAGGACCCGCGTGGCCGCTGGGCCGGAAGAGCACCGTACGTCGCCCGCATGCCATCGAAGGTCGACGCGAGCAAGTGGGTGACGCTCCAGGTCTGCACGCTCCTGAAGCACGCCTTCCCCGAGAACGGCGCCTGACCAAACGCCGCATCCTTAAAGAGATCGCGCCGCTCCGGTTCGGTGAAGGGCACGACTGTACGTTCCCCGCGGCGCTCGCCGCCGCGACGAAGACCGATTACGACTGGCTCATGGGCTCCTCGGCCGCCGCGTTCACCGCGACGATCGACGAGACGGGGTGGGACCCGCTTGCCGCGACACCGCGCGATTCCGACACGCTCCGTCGCGCGGCGCGCGCGGCGGGTGTGCGCCTCGATCCCGAACCGCCACCGTACGACGAGGAGATGCGCGAGCTCATCCTGGATCGCGTGATGGAGGCAGTCGATGCGCAGCTGCCGCCCCTCGTGTTCGGTCTCGGCGGCACGCCCGAGTACGGCCTCGTCGTGGGCTTCGATCAAGAGGGACCGACCTTTTTCGCGCGCACGTTCTTTGACAAAGGCGACGACCCGCGCCGCGTCGGGTGGGACGCGTTCGAGAGTGAGGATCGTGGCGGGCTCGTCTTTCTCGACAAAGGCGCGGCGCCGGACCGGGCGAATGCCGTGCGCGAAGGTATCGATGCGGGGCTCACGGCCGGCGACGCGAGCGATCGGGCGCTGGCCTCATGGTCCGGCGCGCTCCGTGAGGATGCGCGATGGAGCGACGCAAAGCACGCCGGGACCGCGGCGTTTGCCGATCATGCGATGCGCGCCGTCCTGGTCGACAAGCGTCGCGCGGCGGCGCGATTTCTTCGCGGCGCGCGCGGCATGTTCGCGAACGCGCCGGGCGGCGATCTGCTACGCGCCGCGGAGTCGTATGGCTACGCCGCGGAGTCGGCAGCCAAGGGCGGGGTCGGCGAATTCGACGGAGGAGTCGCGATGCGCTTTCTCGACGTGGGTCACCGGCGTGCGTGGGCCAAGAACCTCGACGCGGTGCGCGAGAACGACCGCGAGGCGCGGGAGGCGCTCGCGGCCGCCCGGCGCTCGATGCGATGAACGACGCGGCGGCGGCGGCGATCCTCGGGGTGATCCAGGGGCTCACCGAATTCCTTCCGGTGAGCTCGACCGCGCATCTCATTCTCGCCAGCGACGTGCTCAAGCTCGATCCGGAACGTTTCGGGCTCAGCTTCGACGTCGCCCTGCACCTCGGCACCGCCCTCGCCGTGCTCCTCTACTTCGCCCGCACATGGATCGGCCTGGTGGCCGATGTGTTCCGCGGCCGCTGGCGGATGCCCGCGCTCGTCGTGCTCGGCACCGCACCGGCGGCGATCGCCGGCGTGCTCTTTCAGTCCGCGGTCGAGCGAGAGCTGCGCAGTCCGGTCTTCATCGCGGCCGGTCTGGTCATCGGATCGATCGTCTTTGTTGCCGCGGAGGCCGTCGCGCGGCAGCGCCGAACGATCGGCGACCTGACGGTCGTCGACGCATTGTTCATGGGCGCCGCTCAGGCGATCGCGCTCCTCCCCGGCATCTCTCGCTCGGGCATCACGATCTCTGCCGGCCTCGTTCGCGAGCTCAATCGAGAAGAGGCGACGCGGTTCTCGTTCCTCCTCGCAACCCCCGTGATCCTCGGAGCGGGCGCGAAGACCCTGCTCGACGCACGCAAGGCCGCCGGGCTCTTTGCCGAGCCCGACGTGCTCGCCATCGGATTCGTCACATCGTTCCTTTTCGGCATCGCCGCAGTCGCCTTCATGGTCCGCTTCCTCCGCGGCCACTCGCTGAATTGGTTCGTCGCCTATCGGGTGGTGCTGGCGGCCGTGATCGTCCTTGCGATCGCGGCAGGTTTGCTCGCCCCTTAGGCCACGTCGGGACCACCACGGCCGCCGAAGATCACCATGATCCCGGCGATGACGAACACCAGGCCGAGGATCGCGCCGATCGCCAAGATCCCGTTCGGTGAAGCCACGTCGTTGCCGTAGAGAAGGATCGGCGGCCAGATCAAGCAGAAGGCGATGAGTTGGCCGACGCCCGCGGCGACGAGCAGCAGACCAAGCCAGCGCATCGCGCATGGCACGATAGCGCCGTGGATCTCGGCCTGAACGGGAAAGTCGTCCTGGTCGCGGCGGCGAGCAAGGGTCTCGGTCGCGCGATCGCCGAGGAGTTCGCACGGGAGAAAGCGAAGATCGCGATGTGCAGCCGCGAGGAAGGCGCCATCAGCGCCGCGGCGCAGGAGATCGAGCGCAAGACCGGCAATCCCGACCTTCTCCCGATCGCCGCCGACGTTTCGACAAAGGAGGGCTGCGAGTCGTTCGTGCAGCTGGCGCAGAGCACGTTCGGAGCGATCGACATCCTCATCGTCAACGCCGGCGGCCCGCCGCCCGGACGATTCGACGATCTCGACGACACCGCGTGGCACAAGGCCGTCGACCTCACGCTCTTCTCGGCGGTGCGGCTCACGCGGCTCGTCCTTCCTCAGATGCGCAAGCAGGGCAGCGGTTCGATCGTCTACTCGACCTCGACGAGCGTCCGCCAGCCGACGCAGTACCTGAACCTCATCCTGTCGAACGCCATACGCGCGTCGGTGCACGGAATGCTGAAGACGCTGTCGTCCGACCTTGCCAAAGATGGGATCCGGGTGAACGCGGTCCAGCCCGGGCGCATCGCGACCGATCGGCTCATCCAGCTCGACACCGACACGGCGCGACGGCAGGGCACGAGTCCCGACGAGGTTCGCAAGCGCTACGAGTCCTCGGTGATCCCCATGGGCCGCTACGGCAAGCCCGAGGAATATGCCGCGGCGGTCGTCTTCATCGCGTCGCCGAAGGCCTCGTACATCACCGGCGTCTCGCTTCAGGTCGACGGCGGCATGCTCATGAGCATGTTCTGATGATTGTCGGCGCCTTTACCGTGATCTTCGATCGCGATCGGCAGGTGCTTCTCTGCCACCGCCGAGACTTCGATGTGTGGAACCTGCCTGGTGGCGGGGTGGAAGACAACGAGGCGCCGTGGGATGCCGCTGTGCGAGAGGCTCGGGAGGAGGTCGGCGTCGACATCGAGGTCATCCGGTTGACCGGCCTCTACTGGAAGCCGAAGTCAAGCGATCTGGTCTTCAACTTCGAGGGCAGAATCATCGGCGGCGTCCCCGCGACGAGCGATGAGGCCGATCAGGTCGGCTACTTCCCCATCAACGCGCTTCCCCCGAATACGGCACCGCTTCAGGTTGAGCGAATCCGCGATGCGCTTCAGGCGAATGTGGTCTTTCGCGCGCAGACCGGACCCGGCATCTCTGACCTTCCCGGATCGACGGTGCGCGAGTGATCCTCACCGATCGCCTTCGGCCGCGCGTCTTCCGCCTTCCGATCGAGAAGATCCGCGCGGGCTACAAGAGCGACATCTATTTCGCGCGGACGAAGCTCATCCTCGAGCGGGACGGGCGGCGCGATCGCGTCACGATGCAGGTCTTCCAAAAACGGCCGGATGCGGTGGTCGTCGGAACGGACTTGACGCTCGCGATGCTCCATGTGGGCGCCGGCCGGTACCGAGATCGCGCGAAGTCCGAGGCTCTGTTCGAACGCTATCTCGCGGCGGAGCGCCGGCTCTATGCGGCGTGGCTCGAGCTACCCGCGCTCGACTGGACCGCGTACGCCCCGATCGCGCGTGAGGTCTTCGACATCTCGCGCGAGCTCGCCGGCCTCTGGGAGCCGGGTTGGCGCGAGCTTTCGGTCGCCTCGCTGTACGACGGCGAGACCGCGGCACCATACGAGCCGGTCATGCACATCGAGGGCGAGTACGCGGCGTTTGCGCATCTCGAGACCCTGTACCTCGGCGCGCTCTCGGAAGGGACGCGCGTCGCGACGAACACTCGCGACGTGGTCTCCGCGGCGAACGGCAAGCCGGTGATCATGTTCGGCGCGCGGCACCAGGTGCACGAGGCGCAGGCCGGATCGGGATACGCGGCATATGTCGGCGGCGCCACCGCCGTCTCGACCGACGAGCAGGGCGAGTGGTGGGGCTCCACGGGGCTCGGGACCGTCCCGCACGCGCTCATCGCCGTCTACGGCGGCAGCCTCGTCGACTTCCAGAACGATGTCGTGAACACGTCTCTCGGTGTCGCGCACGCTCTGGGGGCCCGCCTGTGGGGAGTGCGCGTCGACACGAGCGAGTCGCTCGTGGACCGCGCGATCCTGCGCGAGCTCGAGAAGAAGGAAGGCGTTGCGGTCGGCGAGCTTCGCGGCGTCACGCCGCGACTGGTGGAGCTACTGCGTGAAGCGCTCGACCGCAACGGATACCGTCATGTGCGCATCGTCGCGTCGGGCGGCTTCGACGCTCCAAAGATCCGCCGCTTCGAGGACCTTCGCGTTCCTGTCGACGTCTATGGGGTCGGCTCCGCTCTCGTACACGGCTCAGGTTTCGATCACACCGCCGACATCGTTCGCGTGGAAGGCCGTCCACTGGCGAAGACCGGCCGCACGTACATCGAGAGCGAGCGGCTGCACCAGGTGGACTGGAGGTCCCTCGTGAGCGAGAAGGATTGGGCGCACTCCAGCTCCTGACGCTCGTCGTCGGCCTCTCGGTCGCCGGACTTGCCAAAGGCGCGACGGCCATGGGACTTCCGCTCATCGCGACGCCGATCCTCGCCTCGGTCTTCGGCCCGAAACAGGCGGTCGTCATCATCACGATCCCGATCTTCGTGGCGAACACGCTTCTCCTGCTGCAGTCATGGCGGGTGTTGGGCTACCTTCGGACACTTCTCCCGCTCGTCATCGCGAACGCCGCGGGCACCGCTTTAGGCGCGCTGCTCCTGGTCGGCCTCGATCAGCGGACGTTCGCGATCCTCATCACGGCGATGGTCGTGCTGTTCCTCGCCCGCGGCGACCGTCTCGTGGGCGACCCCGGTGCACGGCGCGCGCGGGTGCTCACGCCGGTCGTCGGGTTCGTGGGCGGCGTCATGCAGGGAACGACATCGATCTCGAGCCCGGTGATCGGTTCGTTTTTCCACGCACTGCGCTTGCCGCCGAAGGAGTACGTGATCACGCTCGCTTCCGTCTTCCAGCTCTCGTCGATCGTGCAGCTCGTCTCCTACACGGCGCTCGGACTGTTCACGCCGGACCTCTTCACGCTCGGCGTCGTCGCCTGCATCCCGATGCTGCTCGCGCTCATGGCCGGGATCGCCATTCGCGGCCGGCTCGACCAGGTCCGCTTCCGGCAGGTCATCGTCGTCCTCCTGGTCGCGAGCGTGGGGAACCTGCTTTGGCGGACCTTTTTGGCATAAATGACCGTCCGATAGCCGACGCTCCCGGGGAAACAAGCGACCTAGCATTCGCTCCAGTGGAAGTGCTACCCAACGTCCATGCGATCAAGCTCATCGGCGCCCAGGCCTACCTGCTCGTCGACCGCGACCAGATCACGCTCGTCGACGCCGGGCACGCAGGATCAAGCCGCATGCTGCGCGGCTACCTCGCCCGGATCGGCCGCTCGATGGAGCACATCACGCGGATCGTGTGCACGCATGGGCATCCCGACCACATCGGCGGCGTCCACGAGATCGCGGCGCTGTCCGGCGCGAGCGTCTTTATGCACCCGGCGGACAGCGAGCGCCTGCGGATCCGCTTCCGAGAAGTGATCGCGAACTTCTCACCCGGTCCGATCGTGGCGCTGCTGACGCGCGCGCCCGCCAACGCGACACCGGTCGCGGATGGTGAAGAGCTGCCCGTGTTCGGCGGCTTGCGCGTCGTTCACACCCCCGGGCACACCCCGGGGAGCATCTGCCTGTACTCCGCCGAGAGGAGATTTGTGATCGTCGGCGACCTTTTGCAGCGGGTGAAGGGAAAGGTCACGCTCCCGAACTATTTCTTCACCGACGACATGCCCCAGGCCCGCAAATCGATCGCCAGGCTCGCGGACCTTGACGTGGAGACCATCCTGTTCTCGCACTACGCGCCGTACCGGGAACGCGCCCGAGAGACGTTGCGCGCGCTGGGGAGCTGAGGGGGAAAAGGGTGGAGACGCTCAACGACATCCTCGAGGTGTCCGCCGCGAAGTTCGGCCGCAAGGACGCTTTCATCATCAAGCCGGGTTTCCGCACGCGGACCTGGACTTACCGCGACCTCGAGGACATTGTTCCGCGGATCGCTCGATACCTGAGCGAGTCCGGCGTCCGCAAGGGCGACCGTGTCATCACGTTCGGGGTGAACCGGCCCGAGTACGGCATGGCGATGCTCGCGGCACTCCGCGTCGGCGCGGTGCTCGTGCCTCTCGACGTGAACTCGACCGCCGAGTTCGTCAAAAAGATCGCGACGTTCACTCGCGCGAGCTCCGCCGTCGTCTCGCAGCAGACGCGGCCACGCGCGGAAGGGCTCGGTCTGACGCTGTTCGACATGGAGCAGCTCCCAGACCGCGCGCGCCTTTTGGAGCCTCTGCCGAAAGCGGACGTCGGTGCTGACGACCTCGCGGAGGTGGTGTTCACCTCGGGCACCACCGGCGACCCGAAGGGCTCGATGCTCACGCATCGCAACATCCTCACGAACTCGATCGCCGCGACGCAGATCTTCCCCATCGGTCCACAGCAGCGCCTCTTGTCCTTCATCCCGCTCTCGCACATGTTCGAGCAGATGGCTGGGTTCTGGTGCCTCATGCTCGCGGGCGCATCGGTTGTGTATCCGACGAGCCGTCAGCCATCGGTGGTGCGCCGAACATTCCGCGAGCGCAAGGTGTCGATGATCCTCATCACGCCCGCGGCGGTGCGCTCGCTCTTCATCGCGATCGAGCGGCGCGCGCAACAAGAGGGCAAGACCGAGCTCTTCGCGCGACTTCGCCGGATCGCCCGGCGTTTACCCATGCCGCTTCGCCGACTGCTGTTCTTCAGCGTGCACAGTCAGTTCGGGGGCCGTTTCCGCTACATCGTGTCCGGGGGCGCGGCGCTGGATCCCGCGTTGGGTGAAGCCTGGCGCGAGCTCGGTGTGGACGTGCTGCAGGGCTACGGACTCACCGAGACGTCGCCCGCGCTCACGTTCAACCGCCTCGACCGCAACCGCCTCGGCTCGGTCGGCGTTCCGTTGCCCGGCGTCCTGGTGAAGATCACCGACGAGGGCGAAGTCATCGCGCACGGACCGAACATCTTCAAGGGGTATTGGGAGAACGAGGAAGCTACCCGCGCGGCGATCGACAAGGACGGTTGGTTCCACACCGGCGACCTCGGCAAGTTCGATGCGGACGGCTTCCTCTGGTTGCACGGCCGCAAGAAGGACATGATCGCGCTCCCCGACGGCCTCAAGGTCTATCCCGAGGACATCGAAAACATCCTCGCGGCCGACCCGCGGCTCCAGGAGATCGCCACGCCGCAGCGGCCGGTGCTCGCCACGGTCGTCGGTCTCGAGCGCCCCGGGGAGACGCTGCAGGTCCACGCCGTGTTCCTCGAGCCAAAGGACCGCGCCACCGTCGATCAGATCGTCCGCGACGCCAACGCGAAGCTCTCGAGCAGCCAGCAGATCCGCGGCTGGACGATCTGGCCGGACGCGGAATTCCCGACGACACCGACGCAGAAGGTCAAGAAGCGCGAGATCGTCGAGCGTCTTGGGGCCATCGGACGCGGCGAGCCCGAGCCCGTGGCGGCGACAGGATCGGCGCGCGAGCTCAGCGAGGTCGAGCGGATCGTGATGCAGGTCGCGAACGTACCTGCCGAGCGCATCCACGGCGACGCACAGCTCTCACAGGACATCGGGCTCGACTCACTCGGGCGGGTCGACCTCCTCGGGGTCATCGAGGAGGAGACCGGCACGTATATCGACGACGCCGCCGTCCTGCCGAACGCGACCGTCGGTGACCTCGAACAAATGGTGGCCGCTGCGCGCGACACCAAGAAGGAGACCGGGATCTTCGGCTGGCCGCTTCACCCGCTGGTGCGCAGCTTCGGGATCCTTCTCCAGGAGACGCTGCTCTACCCGCTGGTGCACCTCTTCTATCACGTGAAGGTCACCGGCCTCGAGAAGCTTCGCGGGCTCGATGGTCCGGTGCTCTTCACACCGAACCACTGCCTGCACTGGGACAACGGCATCATCATCATGGCCATCCCCCTCACCTGGCGGTGGCGCCTGGCCGTCGCGGCGGCGGCTGACGATGTCTTCGGCAACAAGCTCAACGGCGCGTTCAGCGCGATCCTCGCCAACGCCTTTCCGCTCGCAAGGGAGGGCGCGATCCGCCGGAGTCTCGAACTGCTCGGGGCGCGGCTCGATCGGCAGTTCTCGGTGCTCATCTATCCCGAGGGCAAGCTCACCATCGGCGGTCCCACGCAGCCTTTCAAGTCCGGCGCCGGACTCATCGCCGTCGAGGGCGCCAGCCCGGTCGTCCCGATGAAGCTCAAGATCAACCGCGTCTCCATCCTCGATCACCTGGATAAGAAGTGGGGCCGCGACCGGGCGAACGGTTGGCGCGGCGACGTCGAGGTCGTATTCGGCGATCCGATCTATTTCCCGGCAGGGACCAACGCGAACGACGCGACCGCGAAGCTGCAGGCGGCGGTGGCGGCGCTCTAGGGATGAGGACCGAGCGCGAGGCCGCGATCATCGTCCGACGCGGCGAACTGTTCCTGATGCTCCATCGCGTTCCCGACGACTACTGGCACGTCGTCGCGGGCGTGGTCGAGGCGGACGAGACCTTCGCAGAGGCGGCGGCGCGCGAGCTCTTGGAAGAGACCGGGCTGCACGCCGCGGTCGCGGATCTCGCCATGCCGCAGAGCTACGCGGTGCCGGAGATGCTCCGCCACGAGTACGGTCCGGGCGTAGTGGAGGTCACGATCGGCAACTTCTCCGTCGAGGTTCCGCCGGAGTGGGAGCCGACGCTGAACGAGGAACACGATCGCTACCGCTGGTGCGGCCTCAGCGAAGCGACCCTGCTCGAACGGTGGCCCGAGACGATCGAGATCCTCGCCGCGCTTGCGGCACCCAAGCTCGAAGCGCGGTAGCCGGCTCACTCATCGTCGCGGTCATCCACACGTAGCGGCGGCCTTGGCGATTCGTGGCCGAGGCGTGGGCGCCGTCCGCGCTCAGCACGACGATGTTGAACGCGGCATCCTCGAGCGCGTTCGCATCCTCGATCGCTGCCCGCGCCGCCACGTCGATGGGCATCCCCGACGCGAGCCGATCGACGGCGGTCTTCGCCGTGACGCTGCGGATCGCGAGCTCGCCGTAGCCCGTGCACGCGGCCGCGCCGTAACGCGAGTCGGAGTAGTTGCCGGCGCCGATGATCGGCGAGTCGCCCACGCGCCCGGGGTACTTATACGCCCACCCGCTCGTGGTCACCGCGGAGGCGACATCCCCGTGCCGGTCGACCGCGAGAAAGTTCACGGTCCCCCGTTCCTCCTTCACAGTCTTCCGGACGACCGGGAGGAGCTTCGCGCGGCGGCGCACGCTGGAGGGCGTCTCGCCCGCTTTGCGCAGGCGCTCGACCCACAGCTTGCGGGTCGAAGGGGTGAGGTTCTGAGTGCGCGTGGCGCCGATCTCGCGAGCGAACCGGCTGGCCCCCTCGCCGACGAGGAATACGTGCGGCGTCCGGTCCATTACCGCGCGAGCGACGGAGATCGGATGGAGGAACCCCGCGAGCGCCGCGACCGCGCCTGTCCGGTGTGTGGTGCCGTCCATGATCGAGGCGTCGAGCTCGACCACGCCGAGGACGTTCGGTTTGCCGCCGCGGCCGACGCTCGTGTCGCTCGGATCGGCTTCGATGATCTTCGCGCAGGCCTCGACCGCGTCGAGTGCCGATCCGCCGCGAGCCAGGATGCGGATACCGGCAGGTAGTGCGGAGGCCCCGTTGCCGCTCGCAACGATGATGGACGGCACTACCGACCGGTCATGCCGCGGACGATCCGGAAGCCGATCCCCCGCAGGTCCGTGCCGGCGAACGCCCGTTCCGCGAGATCGTCGCCCCGACGGACCACACGACCGCCGCCCTGCCAGCTGTTCGTCCACTCCCGAAGGGCGCCGAGGCCGCTCAGCGTGGTTTCGTTCCGGGCGGCCTTCTCCCACTCCCGTTCGTCGGGTAGGCGGTAGATCCGGCCGCTCCCGATCGTGAGCCAGCGGCAATAGGCGACGGCGTCGGCCCACGAGACGTTCTCGATCGCGCCGTCCGTGCGGGCGCGTTGTGTACTCCAATTGACAGGCGCGGGGTGCCCCGTCGCCTCGAGGAACGCCGAGTACTCGCCCACCGTGACCGGGCGGCGGGCAATGGCAAAAACATTTACGTGCTCGGTGCGGGGCGGATCGCCGAGGAGCGCGTCGCCGGCAGGTACGACGACGACATCGGGCTCGACCACGCGCTTACGGTAGCGAGCCGGGGGGCTCTTGCCCCCGTGGACCCCCCAGGAGAGGTAGGACTTCATCGGGGGAGTACGCGATCGGGAGAGATCATCACTCCCGCGGCTGATGTGGCACGCATCTCGCGATGCGATCTTGTCGCCATGTACAGCGGATACCCGGCGATCTGGAGCGCGAAGCTCCTTCACCCGCAGATGCAGGCGGTATCGGCGATCGAGCCGGTGAACGTGGTCGTGCGGGTCGTCTTCAACACCCTCGACGGCATCGTGAACGACTACTTCGTCATCACCGCGAGCGCAGCCAGGCGCTAGGAACCCAGCGCTCCGAAGCTCACGCCGGGACAGTTATCTCGCGCTTGGCCCTTTCCTCCGCGGCGAGCTCCTTCCGCAGCGTCTTTCCGATAAGCGTCTTGGGGAGCGACTGGCGGAACTCGATCTCGTGGGGCCGCTTGAACGACGCGAGACGCTCGGCGGAGTGGGCGCGCAGCTCATCGGCAGTCACAGTCGCGCCAGGCTTGAGGACCACAAAGGCCTTGACCTCTTCGCCCTTGATCGGATGCGGTACGCCGATCGCGGCTGCGTCGAGCACCGCAGGATGCGTTACCAGGGCCTCCTCGACCTCGCGCGGGTACACGTTGAAGCCGGAGACGATGATCATCTCTTTCTTGCGATCGACTATCGCAACGTAGCCTTCCTCATCGACGGTCGCGATGTCGCCGGTGTACAGCCAGCCGTTCCGCAGCGTGAGGGCCGTCTCGTCGGGCCGCCTGTAGTAGCCGTCCATGAGCTGCGGACCGCGGACGATCAGCTCGCCGGATTCGCCCGCCGGCATCTCGCGTTCCCCGGTCTCGAGATCGACCACCTTGGACTCGACGTCCGGGAACGGCACGCCGATGGTCCCGACCTTCTGCTTGCCCTCGCCGAAGAGCGGATTGCTGTGCGTGACCGGCGCGGCCTCGGTGAGGCCGTATCCCTCCACGAGCTTCGCGCCGGTGAGCTCAACGAACTTCCGATGCGTGTCGATGAGCAGGGGCGCGGAGCCCGAGATGCACGCTTCGATCGACCGGAGGTCGTACTTCTTGGCGAGTGGCGAGTTGTTGATCGCGTTGTAGATGATCGGCGCGCCGCAGAACATCTGCGGGCGATGACGCTGGACGTCCTTCAATAGATGCTCGAGGTCGAGCTGCGGCTCGAGGACCATCGCCGCCGCGCACTGGACCGCGAGGCTCATGACCACGGTGAGCCCGTAGACGTGGAAGAACGGCATGACCGCCATCGCCGTTGACTGCCCGTCGCGGAGATTGGTGAACCAGGAGCGGCACTGAAGCGTGTTCGCGACGAGCGCGCGATGCGAGAGCATCGCGCCCTTCGAGATGCCCGTCGTGCCGCCGGTGTACTGGAGGAGCGCCAGGTCATCGGTTCGCGTGCCGACGTCGAAGGGATCCGCCGAAGCGGCGAGGACGTCCCGGAACGCGACCGCCCCTGGATCGCCGGCGAACGGCTGGCGGTGCCCGTCCTTCTTCTCCTTCGCGAGCGTGAAGAGCATTCGCAGGAGCGGCGGCATCTCTTCCTTGATGTTCGTGACGATCACATGCTCGACGGAGGTACCAGCGCGCGCGGCCTTGACCAGTGGATAAAGACGTGAGAGCACGACGACCACGGTCGCCCCGGAATCGGCGAGCTGATGCTGCATCTCGGGCGCGGTGTATCGCGGGTTACAGGGGACAACGGTCGCGCCCGCGCGGAGAGCTCCATAGAACGCGATGACGAACTGGGGCGTGTTCGGGAGGACGAGCCCCACGCGGTCGCCCTTCTTTACGCCGAGACGACGGAGTCCGTTCGCGAAACGCCATGCCGCATCGGAGATGCTCTTGTAGGTCCGCTTGCGATTGAAGAAGATCGTCGCCGTCGCGTTCGGGTTGCTCTCGGCAGCGTCGTCGAGCATGGCCTGCAACGGGACCTTGGGATAGATGAGCGTCGCGGGCACGCCCGGGTCGTAGTGGCGCGTCCACGGACGCTCCGTCAGCGGCGCTGTGTCTTTGACCTCGACCTTGATCTTGCTCGCCATCCCGTCCCTCCGCCTACGCCTTGAGGAGCTCTTCCGCGATGATCATCCTTTGCACTTGCTCAATCTCTGGGCTGCGCCCAGAGACGCGCTCAAGGCTGGTGGACTCGCTCCTCGCGGGTGAACCGCTCGTCGCTCGACTCTTCATGACTCTAGTAACTCTTCCGCGATGATCATCCTTTGCACTTCGCTCGTGCCCTCATAGATGCGCAAGATCCGCGCGTCGCGGTACGCGCGCTCGACCGGCGAATCCTTCATGTAGCCCATGCCTCCGTGAATCTGGAGGACCCGGTCGGCGACGCGGTTGGCCATCTCGGAGGCGTAGACCTTCACCATCGCAGCTTCGAGCGGGGCGCGCTTTCCCTGATCCATCTTCCACGCCGCGTCGTACACCATAAGCCGCGCCGCGTGGATCTCGACCGCGCTATCCGCGAGCATCCATTGGATCGCCTGGTTCGCGGCGATCGGCTTGCCAAACTGCTGGCGGCGCTTGCTGTGCGCGATCGCGAGCTCGAGGAGGTGCTGGCTCGATCCGACCGCGCCGGCCGCGAGCGAGATGCGTCCGATGTCGAGCGCGCCGAGCGCCGTGCGGAACCCCGCGCCGACCTGTCCGCCGAGGACGTTCGCATCGGGCACCTCGCAATCTTCGAATACGAGCTCGCCCGTGTACGAGCCGCGCAGCCCCATCTTGTCGTCGACCTTGCCGACGCGGAAACCCTTGAAGCCCTTCTCGACGATGAACCCGGTGATGCCACCGCGCGCCCCCTTTGCGCGGTCCGTCGACGCGTACACGACGACCACATCGGCGATCGGTCCGTTCGTGACCCAGATCTTCGTCCCGTTCAGGATCCAACAGCCGTCTCGCCAAATCGCGGTGGTCTGGATGGATGCCGCGTCGGACCCGCTGGACGGTTCGGTAAGCGAAAACGCGGCGATCTTCTTCCCGGCCGTGAGATCCGGCAGATATCTGTGCTTCTGCTCCTCGGTACCGCCGAGGAAGATCGACATCGAGCCGATCGAGGTATGCGCGCCAATGACGTTCGAGAATGCGGCCGACGTGCGTCCGAACTGCTCGAGCGCGAGGCAATAGCCGAGATCGCCCGCGCCTGCGCCGCCGTACTCCTCGGGGAATGGCAGCCCAAAAAAGCCGAGCTCGGCCATCTCCTTCAGGACGCCATCCGGGATCTTGTCGGTCTCTTCGACCTGCTTCTCGAGTGGCTGGAGGCGCGTTTCAACGAAGTCGCGCACGGTGCGCGCGACCAGCTGCAGCTCCTCAGGGATGTCGAAGTCCACCTGTCTCCCCTTCGCCGCGAACGATACGACTAGGCCTCTCCGACGTGGATGGTCGCGACGCCGAACGTGAGGCGCTCGTATCGCACGCGCTGGAACCCCGCCTCACGAAGAGCCGCGGCGACGCGCTCCGGGTCGAGAAAGGCCTCGATCGACGCGGGCAGGTATCGGTAAGCCTCGGCGCTCGAGCCCAGGACCGTCGCGATGGCCGGCGCGACACGGTGCAGATAGAAACGGTGCATCGCGCGGAGCGTGGCATTCGGCGGCAGCGATAGCTCGAGCACCACGACACGGCCCCCCGGCACCAGCACGCGACGCATGTCGCCTAGGGCGCGCGGCAGGTCGCCGAAGTTGCGTACGGCGAAGCCCGCGACGACGCATGAGAAGAGGGCGTCGGGGAACGGCAGCGCTTCCGCGCTCCCGACGACGAAGCGGAGCGACGCATCCGCGCGTGTGCGCGCGCGACCCAGCATCTCGGGAGCCAGGTCGAGCGCGACGACCCGGCCACTCGGACCCGCCTTCGCCAGCGCGAGTGCGAGATCGCCGGTGCCCGCGCCCACGTCCAGGGCTCTCTCGCCAGGTCCGAGGCCGGCGGCCGCGACCGCGCGGCGGCGCCACGAGGCGTCGCGGCCGAGCGACAGCACCCGGTTCAAGAGGTCGTAGCGCGGCGCGATGCGATCGAACATCGCCGCGATCCGACGGTCGTGGTCGTTTGAGGGTGTCACGCGGCCACGTTAGCGTGGCCGGGATGGCTACCGTCCTCTTCGTGTACGCGCACCCGGACGACGAGTCCTTCGGGATCGCGGGGACGGCCATGAAGCTGAAAGACGAAGGTCACATCACCGGACTCCTAACGCTCACACGCGGCGACGTTGGCATGTGGTTCGGTAGGGAAACCGGCTCATGGACACCCGAGGAGCTCGCGCGCGAGCGCTCGAAGGAATGGCGCGAAGCCACCAAGGTCATCGGATTCGAGCAGTGCCGGCTCCTGGAATGGCCCGACGGCGGTTTGCGTGACGCGCCGATCGAGCGGGTGACTGCGGACGTCGTCCAGCTCATCCGCGAGCTCCGGCCAGACGTGGTCTGCACGTTCGGGCCAGAGGGCGCCGGCAGCGAGCATGACGACCACCGCGCCGCGAGCTTGTTCGCGCTGCGCGGGTTCCATCGCGCCGGTCTCGCGGACCAGTACCCCGACCGTGGCCAGGCACATCAGGCAAAACGGCTCTTCTTCAACGCGTCGCCGTTCGTCGCGGACTTTCCGATCATCGCGATGACACCCACCCACTTCCATCTCGCCGTCGATCGATCGGGAACGATCGGAAGCGCCGGCGACCTCTTCCACTAGATGGCGATCGCAACGCTCCCCATCGTCCTCGCGGTCGTGCTCACCGAGCTCGCCGTTGGGGGTGCGTTCCTACTGTGGTTCATCGATCGCGGTGGTCGTGCGCCTTCAGGTTTCCTGAAGCTCGTGGCCTTCGTCAACGCCGGCGCGATGGCTGCCGCGCTGGCGCTGGTGCCGACCTTCCCGCGCGGCGATCTGGCCGAGACGGCGGGGATCGATACCGGGCCGCTCAACGCATTCGGTCAGGCTCTCGTGGTCGTCACGATCCTCGTGATCATCCAGCTCATCACCACGTTCACGTCGGCACGCGGGCTGCGCATGGCAGCGGGCATCGTGACGTTCCTCGCCGGAGCCGCAGCGCTCGCGGTGGTCGCGGTCGCGCGGCCCGCACAACAGGCCTACGACCCATTCGCGATCGCTGCGCTGCCGCTGGGCGCCATCGCCCTTGGCGGCTCGGATGGCGCGATGCTCCTCGGGCATTGGTACCTGGTGACGCCGAAGCTGTCGCCCGGGCCGCTCCGGCGCGCGGCGCTCGTCGTCGTGTTCGCCGTGGCGGTGCAGCTCGTCCTCGTCGCGGTCGTCGCGCTGCGCGGCGACTTCACTGGAACGTGGGAGACGGCGTTGTCAGTTGCGCTCGGCCTGCGGATCGGGGTCGGGCTCCTGATGACGCTCCTGGTCGCGCTCGCCGCGTGGTGGACGGCGGGCATGAACACGCAGTCCTCGACTGGTTTGCTCTATGTCGCTCTGGGATGCGTGATAGCGGGCGAGATCTCGGCCCGCGTCATCTATTTCCTGACCGGGGTGCCGATCTGATCAATCTCGCCGTGCTGAGAGATCAGTCGCCATAGAACTTGAGGTAGAGATGAGGTTCAGACGCGCAGCGTCGGGCCAGTTTCTCAAGCCGCTCGATGAAGCTGCGCTCTTTCTGATCTCTTAGTCGTGGATGTATGAACCGGCTAAGTTCGTCCAGAAAGACCGGGATCTGGTGCCGATTGAACGTGGTGTCTCCGTACCGGTCGATAAAACGCAGCAGAGCGGATGAGGGGTCATCAAACGACGGTAAGAGGCGGGCAAGGGTGCCATCGTCGGCAAGGGCTTCCGCCATTTCCAGACCATGCTCGTCCTCGAGTCGGACTGTAAGTCCCATACCTACAACCTCGGGGACAACCTGGTCTGCTGCGCCGCGCTTCCCAAGGAGCTCCCCTCCCGCACGAGCCTCTATCGGTTCCGCTCTGCGCGCACAAATAGGAACGTGCCCACGATCATGAAGACTAAGAACATCGCGGCGATGATGATGAGGTTCGTCGGCGCATCGAAGAGCTGAACTTGCTGGGATGACGGCAGCCCGCCGTAGTACGCGTCGCGCATGAGGTCCACCGCGTAACGCATCGGCGCGATCTTCGACAGGATGTCCAGTGGAAGCGGCAGGTTCTGGATCGGATTAAAGATCCCTGCCAGGAAGAACTGCGGCAGCAAGACGAAGGGAAAGATCTGGTTCGCGGCGCGCTGGCTCGAGAGGTTCGCAAGCACGATCACGCCGAACGCGCCTCCGAACAGTGCGACGACGCCCAGCGCCAGCGCCATGCGCCAGAGCTGGTCCGGCGACATGTGTATCTGAAGGATGAACCCGAAGGTGATGATCGCGAGCGCCTGCGGCAACGTGACGAGCGATTCGCCAAGTATCTTCCCGATGATGATCGAGTAACGCGAGATCGGTGAGACGAAGATCTCCTGGCTGAAATCCTGCTCGCGGTCCGCCAGGAGCGAGATGAGGCCCATCGCCGATGATTGCCACACCGTCTGGGCGAGCACACCGGTGAAGACGTAATCCATGAGGTTGATGCCCGCGCGCTCGCCGAAGCCCGCCTGCAGGGTCGTGCCCAGGATGCCGATGAAGATGAGCGGGAACGCGAAGTCCGCGATGATCCGCTGCCGATCGCGCAGCAGTTTGATGAAGTCGCGATGCGCGAGCGCGAGGATCGCCGAGGCTTCACTCACTCGTCTTGCTCACGATCTCGAGGTACGCATCTTCAAGGCTGGGCGTGTGGGTCTTCACGATCGTGAGCGGGGTCTCGATGGAGCGAAGGATCGAGTGGACGGAGTGCCCGTCGAGCTGGAGCTTGAAGGGCGGACCGCCGCTCGTCAGGTAGCCGAGTCGGGCGAGCTCGTCCCGGAGGCCCAACCGATCGTCGGCGTCGACGAGCACGTAGTCCTCGACCAGATCCCGCTTGATGTCGTCCGGCGTGCCGAACGACACGACGCGACCCTTGTCGAGGATGCAGATGCGGTCGGCCTCTTCGGCCTCCTCGAGGTAGTGCGTGGTCAGGAAGATGGTTGTGCCACTGGTGCGGCGCACCTCGCTCAAGTGCTCCCAGAGCGTGCGGCGGCTCGGCACGTCGAGGCCCGCCGTCGGCTCGTCCAGAAAGAGGACCTTGGGATCGTGCAGGAGGCTGCGCATGATCTCGAGCTTTCGGCGCATGCCGCCCGAGAACGTGCGCACCGGCTTGTGGATATCGCGAGCGATCCCGAGGAGCTTCGCGAGGTGTTCGACCTGCGCGCGGTATTCGCGATGCATGAGCGCGTATGTCGGCGCGTAGGGGTACAGACCGTAGAGGAGCGCATGGAAGCGGACGTTCTCCTCGGCGGTCAGGTTCTGGTCGAGGCTCGGCCGCTGGAAGATGATCCCGACTTTCCGTCGCACAGTGCTCGCCTCGCGAACGACGTCGCTGCCGTCGATGGTCGCGCGTCCGCCGGTCGGGGCAAGCGTCGTGGTGAGGATCGAGATCGTCGTCGTCTTCCCTGCCCCGTTCGGTCCGAGCAGGACAAAGAACTCGCCGGCCTTGACCTCGAACGAGATGCCGTCGACCGCGTTCTGCTCGGCTTTCTTGTAACGCTTGACGAGTTCTTCGACGCGGATCACGGCCTGAGCATATGAGCGAGCTGCGCGTGGGCACATCGGGCTGGCAGTACAAGCACTGGAAGGGCCGGTTCTATCCGAAGGAGCTGCCGACATCCAAGTGGCTCGACTACTACGCGCGTCTCTTCGACACGGTCGAGCTGAACAGTCCCTTCTACCGACAACCCGAGCGAGAGATCTTCGAGAAGTGGCGGCGCGCGGTCCCCGATGATTTCGTGTACGCGGTGAAGCTCAACCGCTTCATCACGCACATCAAGCGGCTCAAGGTCGAGCACGACAGCATCGAGCGCTCGTACGGGACGATGGCCGGTCTGGGGCGGAAGCTCGCCGTCGTGCTCGTCCAGCTGCCGCCGCGGATGAAGTTCGATAAGGACAGGGCGGATCGCTTCTTCCGCCTGGTCGCGCCGCGCCGGCGCCGCCACGCGCTCGAGCCGCGTGACGCATCCTGGTTCACGGAAGAGGCGCTCGCGTTCCTGCGCCGGCGCAAGGTCGCTCTCGTCATCGGCGACACGCCGCACTGGCCCACGCACATCGCCGTGACCGCGGACTTCGTCTACCTCCGCTTTCACGGACCGGAGCGCCGTTACGGCTCGGACTACGGCGACGACGCCTTGCGCGAATGGGCCGAGCGCATCCGCGGCTGGCGCGCGGAAGGCCGCGACGTCTACGCCTACTTCAACAACGACGAGATGGCCTACGCGCCGAAGAACGCGCTCCGTCTTCGCGAGCTCGCCTCCGGCGGCTGAACTGTCGCGCACCAAACACTGGCGCCGTTCGCCGTCTGGCGGTCGCGTGCCGCCTTCGCTGCGAATCTGCCCGCATCACCGAAATGGGAGGACGACCGATGTCGAAGCTGTGGGACGTGATGGAGATGGCCTTGAGCGACGCGGGGCGGGCGGAAATGCTCTTTGGCGACGCTCGGACGCGGCGGGCGCTACGAGACGATCCCGAGCGGGCGCTGCAGATCTTCGAGATGCGAGCGCAGGAGATCGCTGAGTCGATCGCGATCCGTAAGGCTCGCGGCGAGCAGCGGGATCTGGCCGTTGCTACGACTCGTCGGCAGACTGCCGCCGGGACGCGCTTGCCTGCTTGACAGCCACCTAAGCGCGGGCGTACTACGCGCCCGGACGCGGGAGGGAACAGATGCCAATGGCGACGACACACAGTCAGGACGCCCACGGTCTCGTGCTGGGCCATCTCGACAAGGCTTCGGTGGCGAACGGTGGTGCGGTCGCGACCATGATCAAGACCAAGCTCAACGGCGAACAACACGTGATCGCCAGCACCGTGAGTCTTTTCGAGGAGGACAACAAGCCTGGGAAGCAAGGCGATGCCATAGCGGCGTTGTTCGACACGGATGTTCCGGCTCACACCCCAGAGGCAGACGCGTTCGTCGATGGCATCGCTATGTGGATGGAGGGCCTGACCGACCCGGCCAACAACAACAAGCCGTACTTCAAGACTGTCGAGCACTACTGATGCTTCAGCGATATGTAGTGCCCTAGTTAGGGCGCAAGAGCAGGAGCGGTTCGCGGAAGACCCGGGTGGTCGGCTACCCATGCGGCGACCTGCGACCGCGTGGCGACACCCAGGCCCGTAAGCACGGAACGGACGAGCCCGCTCGCGGCCCGATCCGACACACCGATAGCGCGTGCGATCCGCCGGTCGGTCCAGCCACGGGAGATAAGCACAGCCACGCGCTGTTGCCGCTGGGTGAGCGGACCGCCGGCGCTCCGCGCCGCGGTCCGGCGGCGCAGCTGCCGGTTGAGCGCGGCCACGTACCGACGCGCGCCGAAAGACTCTAGGTCGCGCAGCTGAGCGGCGAGCTCACGACGCGCCGAACCGCGAGCCCTCGAGTCGTTCAGGCGAGCGATGGCCGCGGTTGCGCGCCGGTAACTCGCCCGCACTCGAGCGCCGAGCGAGGCGTAGGTGTCGGCGACCTCACTGAAGGGGCTCGCCGCATCCCGACCGGCGCAGAGCTCGCGGATCGCCGCGATCTCGAGGCGCACCAGACGGACCGGGGGTGTGTCCCGACCGGCGAAGTAATCCTCGAAGCGGCGCGAGAGTGCCTCGATCCCCGAGCTATCGCGGCGCGCCTCGGCGATTTCAGCGGCGTTGAGGAACGCGGTCATCCCCATTCCCGGGGTCGCCGCCGTGAGATCGACGGCGCGGGTCGCCGACTCCCACGCGTCGTCCAGCCGATCAAGTCCGAGCAGCGCTTGCGCGCGGTATGACCAGTAGATGACTCGCCTGTCCGGCTCGTTCCGCTCGGAGTCCTCCCTCACGGAATCAAACAGGGCCAGCGCGGCCTCTCCCTCGCCTTGGTCGGACATCACGTGGGCCAATGACACGCGAGCGGCACTGGCCGCGATGGTCCCGGCTCGCGCAAGCGCAACCGACTGTTCGGCGAACCCGCGCGCCTCCTCGTACCGGCCGAGGTTCACGCAGATCGTCGTCGCATGAGCGAGAAGTCGAGCCTGGGCGAATTCGAGTCCCCGCGCCCGGGCCAGCGCCAGTCCCTCCTTCACCGCATCGAGAGCGTTTTCGTTCCGCCCGCGAAAGAGAAGCGCGCGGGCGAGCTCCATGTAGGCATCAACGGCCTCAGCGCCAAGTGAGAGCGCGCGGCTTCGACGCGTCGCTTCGGCGAGATGTTCGAGACCTTCGTCCTTGCCCAGCCGGACGCTCGCGGCGCCTAACAGGGTGAGAGCCTGGACCTCGACACTCGGCGCCTGATACCGTCTCGCGGCACTCAGCGCATCCTCGGCCAGGCGCACCGTCTCCCCCAGGTTGTTTTCCGCCCAAGCCAGATCGGCGTGGTGGACGAGTGCCTCCGCGAGGATCGGGCCCTGGTGCGCCTGCAGCGCGTCGATCGCGCGGCGAACGGAAGTGACCGCCTCCACGCGTTGCCCTTCCATCCGCAGGACCGCGGCAAGCTCGAGATCGATCCGGGCCCGGCGTTGTTCGTCCTTCGTGAGATCTCGAGCACGGAGGAGGACATCTTCGGCTTCGTGTGCGCGACCGGCGGAGCGCAGCGCCGATCCGAGCTCGAACAGGACGTCCACTTCTTCGGCAATCCCGACGCCCTCCGTCGCCGCAAGTCGCAAGAGATCGATCGCGGCCGCGTACGCTCCGACCCGGATCGCGGCACGCGCTCCGTCGCGCGCATAGCGGACCGCCCTCGGGCCATCTCCGCCGGCGGCGAAGTGCCTGGCGATCGTTGCGCTCTGCCGATCGTCTCGGAGCTTCTCCAGCCCCTCCGCGACGCGCACGTGAAGAAGCTTCTGGCGCGATTCGGGTATCGCGCCAGCGACCGCGTCCCGCGTGAGGGTGTGCCGGAACTGGTAGATCTCCTGCTGCGTCGGCGGACGTTCGAGGAGCTGTGCCTCGACCGCCGCGGCGAGGTCCTCGCCGGTGTCTCGGTCAGAGCGGCCCGAAAGATCCCGCAACACCTCGTACCCGAGGGGTATCGCGGCGACCGCCGCGGCCTCAAGGAGATCGGCGATCGGACGCCCACGCACCTCGATGAGCCGACCGAGCCGCATCTGGACCGCGTCGCGGACGGTGCGCGGCAGAGGGAGGCGAGCGGCTCCTACGTCGGCATCATCGACGGCGGTCTTGAGGAGCTCTTCCACGTAATAGGGGACGCCTTCGGAGCGCTCGAGGACGGCTCGTGCGAGCTCGCCCGTCGCTCGCTCGGGAACAAGCGCCCTGGTCATTCGCTCGACGCCCGCAGCGTCGAGCGGCGGCAGCGCGACGTGCGAAAGCCGGCGTTCGCGATCGAACCCCGCAATCAACGCACGCAGCGGATGGGTGGGTCCGACGTCTTCCTCCCGATATGTGAAGACGACACAGATGCCGCCATGCAGCATCGTCGCGAGATAGCTCAGCAGGTCGCGGCTCGCAGCATCGGCCTCATGCATGTCCTCCAGCACCAGAACGACCGGACGGAGAGAGGCCGCGTCCTCGAGAAGCAGATGGATGGCGCGCAGGAATCGCTCGCGTCGCTCGTCGTCTGGGATCGTCATGTCTTCGTTGGCTGGCGCGAGCTCGATCTCTGGAAGAAGGCGTCGGAGCTCACTGGTGAGCGTGCCAAGGAGGCGTCTAAGGATCTCGGTCCCGCGCGACTGGGCATACGGGCGAAGAGCCGCGATGAACGGCTCGTAGGGGAGTGCCGCCGACGCGTGCGACCGCCCTCCGAAGACATAGAAACCATCGTCGTGGACAACGCGCGCGAGCTCGCGCAAGAGGCGCGTCTTGCCCACCCCCGCTTCGCCCGCGACGGCAACGATCCGGCTCTCGCCGGTGGCGGCGGCGCCGACATGCTCGAGCAGCGCCGCCAGCTGCAGCTCGCGCTGCACCAGCTCCGGGCAGACAACGAGCCCGGTCGCACCGCGGAGCGGCGGCGGCAGGAGCATTGCGGGCAGGCGAAGGCTCGGTCCGACCGAACGCGCCGCCGATGACTTGGTGGTCTCGACCTCATAGACGTGCACGGACTCCGCGACGCCCTTGAGCTTCCACGGGCCGAGGTCGCGCATCGGCGCGAGGCCCCCGGTGCGGACGAGCGACCGGACCGTGTCGGTGACAAGGCTTCGACCCGCCTCGGCCTGCTGCGCGAGCCGTGAGGCGAGGATCACCGCCGAGCCGACGTAGGCCTTGTCATGTTCGACGGCCTCGCCGGTGTTGATCCCGATGCCGATCCGCAGCGGAAGGTCGGCGTGGCGCTCGTTGTGCGCTTTCGCCCGCCGCGCGATGCCCAGGGCACACCGCACCGCGTCACCGGGGGTGTTGAAGACGAGGTAAAAGCTGTCGCCTTCGGTCTTGATCTCGACTCCCCGCTTGGCACGGATCTCTGCACGCACGATCGACCGATACGCGCGGAGCAGCCTCGCCGCCGCGGCGTCGCCGCGTGTCTCCACGAAGGCCGTGTAGTCACGAAGATCGGCGAAGAGATAGGTTCGAACGACTCGGCGCGGCACGCGCGTATTGTCCCGTCCGCGCAATGGCCACCGTTGAGGGATCAGCGGCTGGCGGCGCGCCTCCGCGGACGATGTTCGCGCATGGGTTCTTCTTCGAGCTCTTCCCACTCGCGCGCGCTGTAGAGGTTCGCGGCGACCGCCGCGTCGACGAATGTAACGAGGAGCGCAGCGATCGCGAGAAGGAACGGGGCCGGTGCCGCGGCGGCGGCCGACAGCTCGCTGCCGCGCAGAAACGCGGACGCGCCGTAGAGAAGGAACGCGACGACCGCGGCGAGCAGGTCGAGCCGGGCGAGGCCACGCTCCTCCCGGGGTGTGTCGAGCAGCTCGGCGAGCGTGGCGAGGAGACCGAGCGCCAGGATCACCGTCACGGTGCACGCGAGCCAGTACGAGACGATGACGAACCCGTTCGTGTCCTTCGCGCCCCAGGCGAACCAGGCCATGAA
The DNA here is from genome assembly GCA_005879975.1 of Chloroflexota bacterium. Classification (GTDB taxonomy): domain Bacteria; phylum Chloroflexota; class Limnocylindria; order P2-11E; family P2-11E; genus 3-1-20CM-2-70-9. The sequence continues at coordinate 11,437 of VBIL01000075.1, read as the reverse complement.
GTCGGTTAGGGAGAGCGCGATCCCGAGCCCGACCGCCACGAAGGCGATGGCCGCGCGGGGCGAAAACCCGAAGCGACGGCCTTGGAAGAGCTCTTTCACCGGCCTGGCAATGCTAGCGGCGCGGAGGACCCTCCGGCTCGGCGGTCACTCAGCAGCCCGGCTCGCCGTCGTGGCCGCAGCACACACGCCGCAGTGCCACGCGCTGAGAGAGATTGCGTGCGGTCACCGCGAGGCGGCGAGGAAGCGGGATGTCGCTCGCGCGAAAGTTCCGCAGGAATACGGCGAGCGACTCGCGTCGGCGACCGCGCACGTTCGTACTATCGCGCGATGAGCGACGAGACGCGCGCGAAGCCGCCGCAGCTCACGCTCGATCAGGTCGCCGAACTTCTTCCGGGGACGGGCGAGATCATGGCTTCGGTGGGCGTCGCCTGGTGGAAATGCGCGTACGCCGCGCGCGGCGGTAACTGGGACCTCGCGGCGTATTTCGCGCGGCGCGTGCGCGGTCTGCAGCGGAAGCTCGCCGTGATCCGGCCGAAGTACGCGGACGATCTCGTCGCGTTCGAGACCGAGCTCCTCGCGCCGGTCCTTCTCGCGCTCGAGCGGCACGACGGGCCGGCCTTCGAACGGCTGTACGCGAAAGCGACGGACCGAGCCAATGAGCTTCACGTGAAGTGGGCGAAGCCATACATCCGCTGGGTTCTGCCGGACGAGCCGCCGACGGATCTCGACCTCGGGACCTGACTAGGTCATCGGAGCGGCGAGGTGTCTGACCAGCCGTAGCCGATCTCGATGTGATCTGCCGCACCGGGGAATTCCTCGAGTGGCTTTTCGCGGATCGCGCGTCCGCCCAGACGCTCGTAAAAGCCGCGACCGACCTCGTTCTCGCGCAACACCCAGATGACGAGCGAATCCAGCCCACGTCGTGCCAGCTCTCGTGCCGACTCGCGGATGAGAGCGCGACCAAGTCCCTTTCCTTGATGCGCGGGCAGGACGTAGATCGCATAGACCTCGCCGCGATATTCAGCGTCGCCCGTTCGCTCGGAACCGCCCAAGGCGTATCCGGCCACCTCGCCGGCGTCCTCCGCGACGAAGGAGAACTGATCGGCCCGCTGAGAGCGCAGGCGTTCCCGACGCTGGTCCGCGTTCTCGCGTAGTCCGTCGATCAGCCCGTCGGGTAGGAGCCCGCGGTATGTCGCGCGCCAGGTCTCGACGCGGATGCGTTCGATGGCCTCGGCATCGTCCAGCGTCGCCGGCCGAACGCGCACCTCAGGGGTGCGCGTCGAACCAGTCGGCGATCCGGCGGCAGTGCTCGACACGATGTTTCGGTTTGCCCCCACGGGTGAGGTCATGGTTGTCTTCGGGGAAACGTACGAAGACAGCCTCCTTGCCGAGGACCTTGAGCGCGATGAAGAGCTGCTCGGCCTGCTCGATCGGACAGCGAAGATCGCGTTCGGCGTGGAGAATCAGGAGAGGCGTCTTCACCCTGGTCACGTAGGTCAACGGTGAACGTTCGATCAGCTTTTCGCTGCCACGCCAGGGCGTCGCATCCCCCATCTCGTGCTCCCAGAAGTGCCAGCCGATGTCGCTGGTGCCGAACGCGGAGATGTTGTTCGAGATGCTGCGCTGCGTGGCGGCCGCACGGAAGCGGTCGGTGTGGCCAACGATCCAGTTCGTCATGAATCCGCCGTAACTGCCGCCGGTCACGTACAGGCGCTTCGGATCGACCCAGCCTGAACCCAGCACCTGGTCGACGCCTGCCATCAGGTCCTCGTAGTCCTTGCCGCCCCAATCGCCGACACACGCGGTGACGAACTTCTCGCCGTACGCGTGAGAGCCCCGCGGGTTGGTGAAGAGCACCGCATATCCGCGCCCGGCGAGGACTTGGAACTCGTGGAAGAAAGAGTGTCCGTACGCGGTGTGCGGCCCGCCGTGGACCTCGAGGACCAGCGGCCAGCGCTTCGCCGGGTCGAAGCCGCGTGGCTTCAGGATCCAGCCTTCGATCTTCCAACCGTCCGGCCCGGTGAATTCGACACGCTCCGGCGACGCGAGGAAGCGCGAGCCCAGGAGGTCGTCGTTCAGACAGCTCATCTTGCGCATCGCCCCACCGATCTCGCCGGAGAAAACGTTGCCCGGATCGGTGACCGTCGCGACGACCGTCGCGAAACGCTTGCGCGATCGGTCGAGTGACCACGAGACGAGCTGGTGGCTGCCCAGCGTCATCGCCCGGACATCGCCACCAGCCGCCGCGCAGGAATATCCGTTCGCGGTGCCCTGATCGGAGCCGAGAAAGAGGATGCGACCGTCATCGGTCCAGGTTGGCGGGAGGGTCTGCGCGTGCGCGCGCATGTCGCTAATGACCGAGGATCCGACGGTCCGATCCCACCCCGCGAGGAGGTCCCGACCGCGACCGCCGGCCCGTGGAAACGCCCAGAGATGCGCATTGCGTGCGGACGATCCAATCGCGACCTCGGTCCCGTAGCAAGTGATCGTGGCACCGTCGGGCGACCATGACGGATTGCCATAGCTGCCCTGGCCGTCGGTGATCCGGCGCGTCTCGCCGCTCGTGGTGCTGGTCACGTGGATGTCGGCGACCGTGTTGACGTCGCGCTCCTCGGTCCGGTTGGAGACGTACGCGATCTCTGTGCCGTCGGGCGAGTACTCCGGCTGACCGTCATCCCAGTCGCCGTCGGTGAGTCGTCGCGGCGCGAGGCCGTCCGGCCCGACGAGCCAGATGTGCTTGCGCCGGCCGTCCGAGAGACCGCCCTCGTCGGCTTTGTATCGCGCCCGGTCGTAGACACGGACGCCGTCGTCCTCGTCTCCGTCGTTCCTGGGATCGCGGACGACGAACGCGAGCGTGCGTCCGTCCGGCGACCAGACGAGGTCTGAACAATCGTCGGCGAACCGGGTAAGCTCACGGGCCTCGCCGCCGTCGAGATCGAGCAGGAACACGTTGCGCGGCGGACGCTTTTTCCCCTTTGGCGTCTCGCCGCGATCCGATGTGAACGCGAGCTGACGGCCATCGGGCGACCACCGGGGCGTCGAATCGTGTGCGGCGCCGGAGGTGATCTGTGCCGGCGGTCGAGAGCCGTCGAACGGGACGAGCCAGATCGCGCCCCGATAACCGTCGCGCTTCTCGTTCGCGGTCTTCACCGCGAAGGCGATCCGCTCGCCATCCGGTGAGATCTGCGCATCCGTCAGGAAGCGGAACTCGTAAAGGTCTTCAGGAGTCAATGGGGGAAGCGACGAGGACAACGCAGCGTATCGTGCCATACATGGGCCGGTTCGACCGGCGGGCGCGCACGGCGATGCTCGTCGGGGCGCTCGCGATGTTCTTCGCTCTCGACGTGTCCTTCCTTCTCAGCATGGCCGGCATGCCCTTCGTTGCGGACAGCCTCGGTCAGGCGATCATCGACGTTCTTCCCGGCTGGGTATCGATCCCCCTGATCGAGCTCCTGCACCAGTGGGCGAAGATCCTGCTCGTCGTCGGCGTCACCCTGCTCTTCCTGATCGACGGCGCGGCGACCGGCTACTTCGCGGCATCACGCCGGCGCGACTCGGTCGTGATCGCGGTGGGGCTCCTGGACGCCGCAGTCGGCGCGGCGGTGTTCCTCGCGGCGCTCGCCTTCATCCTGCCGAGCGCGCTGGATCGATCCACCGATAAAGGGCCGGCATCGCCTGGGCGCCGGCGCGCGCTTCTCGGGACCGCGGCGATCGCGGCTGCGATCGCGATCGTGTCGCTCCCGCTATCGCGGATCGCGGCTGTCGGCTCGGGCGGATTGGGCAATATCGCGATGGCGGCCCGCCGCCTGCGCTCACGTGCCGACATCCCCGCGCCGGATCCGGCGGTGGACGCGCTCCCCGGCATCACGCCGCGGATCACGACAAACGAGAATCACTACGTCGTCGACACAACCCTCGTGAAGCCGCGCGTCCTCATCGATGAGTGGCGGCTCGACATCAAAGGCTTGGTGCAATCGCCGTTCTCGCTCACGTATGACCAGCTCCTCGACCTCGACGCCGTCGAGCAGATCCACACGCTCGAGTGCATCTCGAACTACGTGGGCGGCGAGCTCATCTCGACGGCGGTGTGGACGGGCGTTCCGCTGCGCGACCTGCTGGACCGCGCGCGCGTGAAGCCCACCGCATACGACGTGGTCTTCACATCGGTCGACGGCTACACCGACTCGATCCCGATCGCGAAGGCGATGGAGGATCGGACGCTCGTCGCGTACCTAATGAACGGAAAGAGCGTGCCGCAGGAGCACGGCTTCCCGGCGCGCATGCTCGTCCCGAACATCTACGGCATGAAGAACGTGAAGTGGATCCGCACGATCGAGGTGGTCAACTACGACTTCCTCGGGTACTGGATGCAGCAAGGCTGGTCCGACAGCGCGATCGTGAATACCAACACGCGCATCGACGTCCCCGGCCGCAACGTGAAGTGGACCGGAGGTGATGTCACGATCGGTGGGATCGCTTTCGCCGGCAGCCGCGGCATCTCCAAGGTCGAGGTGTCGACCGATGGGGGGAAGACCTGGGGCCAGGCGACGCTCGAGACGCCGCCCGGGGCATTGACGTGGCGCCGCTGGATCTTCAAATGGACCCCGTCCGCGAGCGGAACGATGAAGCTCGCCGTTCGGTCGACCGACGGGACCGGGAACACCGAGACCCCCATCAGCCGCGACCCCTATCCGGACGGCGCGACGGGCTACGACTCAGCCGACGTGAACCTGCAGCGGGGCTAAGACTCGAGCCTCGTTCGCGGTCGGGGGAACTTCGCCGGTAGATCGGACACGCTGACCTGGAACAGCGCCTCGCGCTCGTGCAGGCCCGCGAGCGAATGGCGCCCGAGGCTCTTAAAGACGGCGACGGTCGACGGGGCGTCGATCAAGCACTCGCGCGTCGCCGAGGAGAGCAGGATCTGTCCACCGTGACCGGCCGAGCAGATGCGAGCGGCGGTGTGTACCGCGATGCCCACGTAGCCGGTCTCGGTGAGCGTTGGTCGGCCGGTGTGCATCCCGATACGAACGCGCACGTCCGCGCGGTCGGGCCAGGAGCGTTTCCGAAGCGAGCGCTGGATCTCGAGAGCGGCGTCCAGCGCGCGTAGCGGCTCCCGAAAGACCGCGAAGAACTCATCCGCCCGCGTGTCCACCTCGTGGCCGTCCGCACGACGCACACAGGTCCGGATGATCGTCCGTACGTCGCGCAAGAGCACGACGTACCCGTCTCCCAGCCGGTCCAAAAGGCGCGTCGAACCTTCGATGTCCGTGAGGAGGAAGGTCACGGTCCCGCGCGGCAGGCTCGCGATATCGATGGCGCGGGCCTTGATTTGCCCCTCGAGCCGCTCTTTGCGGAGCTGCCCGTCGAAGAATCCGAGCGGGACGATCCCGTACTTCTTGGCCGCCCGTAGGAGCCGCTGCCGCGCGCGTTCGCGCGCGGCATCATCCTCGAAGGCGACCTGATCGAACCTCGCCAGGGCGTTCCGGACGTGCGAGGCGTCGTTGATTGGCAGGCGCCTGCGGCCCTGCGAATCGATGTATGCGAATGAGCTGTCCGGCAGGCGCGCGCGGGCGCCGGCGTCGAGCGTTGGCAACGGTTCTTGCTCCCTCGGAGAACGAAATGATAGCGGCGAAAACGCCCCGTACCCTGCGTGGCGCTAACCTCGCGGTGTGGCGAAGCGTCGGTTCACGTTCAGTGCCGTGCTGCCGCCCTACGCTCCCCCGAGGAACGAGTGGAGACGGCGCGTGCACGCGGCCGTTCTCGAGTCACAGGCCGGACGCGGCGTCGGGTACAGCGAAAGCGATCGGCTCGAGGTCCGGATCGAGCTCTTCCTGGGGTCGAGGCCCCTCGCGATGCTCGATATCGAGGAGCGGGTGAACGACGTCATCGACGCTCTGGGCGGATACATCGCCGGCCCGCGAAGCGAGCGGCGCATCGCGCCGATCGTTCCCAACCCTGACCAGATCCGCCGCATCGTCCTCGAGAAATCGACACGCGTTCCGCGCGGCCGTCCGCTCGGGCAGATCACGCTCGGGCGGTATCGCCGGCGGCGGAGGTCGTGACCGAGCTCGGCACCGGCGCGCTCATCTGGGCGGGGTTCGACGGCGAGCATGCCCCCGGCGCGCTGCTCGACGCGATCCGTGACGGCAAGGTCGGTGGCGTCCTGCTCTTCGCGTTCCGGAAGAACATCCGCTCGAAGAACCAGGTCCGCGCGATGCTTCGCGAAGTCCAGGACGCGGCGCGCCGCGGCGGCCTGCCTCCGGTGCCGGTCGCTGTCGATCAAGAGGGCGGGAGCGTGGTGCGCGTCGGGTACCGCGCAGTGTTCCCGAGCGCGATGGCCATCGGCGCGACCGGCGACGCCGCTCACGCCGAGCGCGCGGCGCGGGCGGTGGCCGAGGGGCTGCTCGCGGATGGGATCACCGTGAACCACGCGCCCGTTTGCGACGTGAACGTCGAGCCGCGCAACCCGGTCATCGGCACGCGCTCCTTCGGGGACGATCCCGGTCGGGTCGCGGAGCACGCCGCGGCGTGGGTGCGCGGGTCCGAGAGCGTGGGCGTCGCGAGCACGCCGAAGCACTTCCCGGGACACGGCGATACCTCGCTCGATTCGCATTTCACGCGACCGGACGTCGCCGCCGACCGCGCGACGCTCGATCGGCGCGAGCTCCATCCGTTCAAAGCAGCCTTCGCGGCAGGCGCGACGATGGTGATGACCGCGCACGTGCGTTACCCCGCGCTCGATCCGTCCAGTCCGGCCACCATCTCCGGGCCGATCCTCACGGATCTTCTCCGACGCGAGCTTCGGTTCGAAGGGCTCTGCGTGACCGACTCGCTCGACATGAGCGGCATCGCCGATGCCATGTCGGCCGAAGACGTGATCACCATCGGCCTCGAAGCCGGCGTGGACGCGATGATGGTCACAAGCGGCCTCGAGCGGCAGCTCGCGGCAGCGGGGTGGATCGCCCAGCGCGTGCGCCCGGAACGGACCCGCGAGGCGTTGCGGCGCGCGACGGCGTTCCGCGCGCGCTTCGGCGGCACCGTGCCGGACACCGAGCTCGACGATCGGCCGGCACGTGACCTCGCGATGGAGATCGCATTGGCGTCGATCACCCACGTCGGTCCTCCCCTGCCCCGACTCGAGGGCGAGCCGCGCGTCGTCTATTTCCCGCCAACGCGCGCCTCTCCTGTCGAGGAGCTCGCCGACCCGGCCGGAACGTTCGAGGCCGCGCTGCGGCGCGAGATGGGACCCGAGATCGCGTTCTCGCGCGATGGCTCGCTCCCCGAGGGGAACGGAACCCTCATCGTCTGCTCCACGAACGCGTACTTCCAACCCGAGCAGGCCGCGCGCGTCCGCGAGCTGCTCGCGCGCGGCGGAGTTCTTTGCGCCCTTCGCAGCCCGTATGACGCGGCGCTCATTCGGGATCGTCCGGCGCTCCTTTCTTATGGCGACGTTCCCGTTTCGCTCGACGCCCTCGCCGCGGTCCTCGCCGGAAAGCTCCGGCCGACGGGCCGCCTGCCGGTGCGCCTACCGTGAAGCGCAAGGTCGGCCCACCGCACGACTTCGCTTGAGCGAACCGGTCTCCGCCGTCGCGGCGAAGCCGATCGTCGATGCGGCGATCGGCAACCTGTTCACGTGCTCCGTCGTGCGCGTCGAACGCGGCGGCGCGTCCGACACGTACGCCGCGGGAACCCTGTGCCCTGACCCGAGCGCGGGGCCGGACGCTCCCTGCACGGCGGACTCGCTTTTCGATCTCGCGTCGCTCACAAAGCTTGCGACGACGGCCCTTGTCCTCGCGTTCGTGCGTGACAAGTCGCTCTCGCTCGACATGCCGTTCCGCGAGCTCGTGCCGGAATTCCGCGGCGGCGCGAAAGATCGCGTCACGCTTCTGCAAGTCCTGACGCACACGGCCGGCCTCGCGTGGTGGAAGCCGCTCTGGAAGGAGGCCGGCTCAGCGGACGAGCTCATCGAGCTCGCGGCCAAGGAGCCTCTCGCCCAGGACGTCGGCGAGTTTCGGTACAGCGACCTCGGCTACATCATGCTGACCGCCGGCCTCGCGCGGGCGGGCGATGCGACATTCGCCGACCTTGTGCGTCAGCGGATCCTGGGGGCCGTCGAAACGGAGCGCACCGACTACGGCCCGCGCCCGGCGGTGGAGTGCGCCGCGACCGAAGAGGATCGGGACTGGCGGCGAAAGCGCCTGCGGGGTGAGGTGCACGACGAGAACGCCTTCGCGATGGGCGGCGTGTCTGGCCACGCCGGTCTTTTCGGCACGGCCGCCGACGTCGCGTCGCTGATGCGGGTGTACCGCGACGGTGCCGCCATCGGCAACGCGCTGGCGACGCTCGCGCGAACTGAGCACTACCGCGGCGGCGGAGTGCGGCGCGGTATCGGGCTCGTGCTGCGCCCGCCCGAGGGGCTACCGTTTTTCAGCGAGGACGCGTTCGGGCACACCGGTTTCACCGGCACGAGCGCCTGGGTCGATCCGCCGAAGGACCTCACCCTCGTCGTCCTCACGAACCGGGTGTACTTCGGGCGGACGAACGACGCCGAGCTGCTCCGGTTCCGCGTCACGGTGTACGAGGCGCTCTCGAAGCCCTGAGGCGCGACAATTCGGCTGTGATCGCGGTCGGGATGATGTCCGGCACGTCCCTGGATGGAATCGATCTCGCCGCGATCGAGATCGACGACGCCCCACGGCCACATATCCGCCTGCTCCGGAACGCGCACCAGGACTACGACGGCGAGCTGCGCGGCATCGCCCTCCGCGCGGCGTCAGGCGAGTCCGACACGTACGAGCTCGCGGAGCTCCACGGTCTGCTTGGCGACGCCTATGCCGACGCTGCAAGTGCCTTCATCAAGACGTTGGAGGCGCGACCGGAGCTGATCGCACTGCACGGTCAGACCGTCGCGCACCTCCCGCCGCACTCAACGCTCCAGCTCGGAGACGCGGCCCGCGTCGCGGTACGCACCGGCGTCACCACCATCGCCGACTTCCGGAGCGCAGACCTCGCGGCAGGCGGCGAGGGAGCTCCACTCGTCCCGTTCGCCGACTACGTCCTCTTCGCCGATCGCGCGCCGATCGCACTCCTCAACCTCGGCGGGATCGCCAACCTAACCCTGATCGCGAGCTCCCGCGCCGAGGACGTCGTTGCGTTCGACACCGGCCCCGCGAACATCATTAGTGACCTCATCGCGCTGCGCGAAGGCAAGCGGTTCGACGACGGCGGCGCGGGTGCGGGGCGCGGGCGGGTGAATGAGGATGCGCTGCGCTGGGCGCTCTCGCATCCGTATTTCGCTCGCCGTGCGCCGAAGAGCACCGGCCGCGAAGAGTTCGATCGCAAGTTCGCCGACGAGCTCTTTGAGCGCGCTGGCCGATCGATCGACGACACGCTCGCCACGGCGGTCGCGCTGAGCGCGAAGACGGTCGGGGACGGCCTCTCGCGCGAGACGCCGTCGGGCGTTCGGTGGCGGGAGCTCGTGGTCGCGGGAGGCGGCGCCAAGAACAAGACCCTCATCGATCGCCTACGCAGCGCCGTGGCGCCCCTCAACGTGCGCACGATCGACGAGCTCGGTATTCCGGTGGACGCGCGGGAGGCCGTCGCGTTCGCGATCCTCGGGGCGTACCGCCTGCGGGGCCTTCCGAACACGCTGCCCCGCGCGACCGGGGCATCGCGCGCCGTGTCCGGCGGAGCGATCCACCAGCCCTGATGGCGAGTCCGATCGTCGTGGGGATCGATGCCGGCGGATCGAAGACGCGCGCCTTCGCGGTGGACCGCACCGGCGCGGTGATCGGCCGGGGCGCGGGCGGCGGCGCAAATCTGCTGTCCTCCCCGGATCCGCAGGGATCGATCGGTGCGGCTCTCGCCGAATCGCTTGGGAGCGCGGTCCCGCAAGCGATCGTGCTCTCCTGCTCCGGCGGCGATCGGCCGGCCGATCGCGAGAAGGGCCGCGCCATCCTCGTTCGGCTCGTCGGTCCCGAGGTACAGATCGAGGTGACGCACGACGCCATCGCGGCGCTCTACGCCGGCAACCCAGCCGGATGTGGCGTTGTGCTCATCTCAGGCACCGGATCGATCGCCTTCGGCCGCAACCTTGCCGGCGAGGAGCGTCGCGCAGGAGGCTGGGGCTATCTCATCGGCGACGAAGGGTCCGCGGTCTGGATCGGCCTCGAAGGCCTGCGCGCGTCCGCGCACCACACCGATGGACGAGGCGCCGCGACAGCGATCACGGCCCACCTGTTGCGCGAGCTCGGAGCGACCGCGTTCATGGACGTCATCCCCGAGCTGTATGGACGCCCGCACCCCGCGCCGGCGGTGCTGGCAGCGGTACGCGCCGTCGCGCGCGCCGCGGCCGAAGCGGACGCGATCGCCGTGTCGATCGTCCAGCGCGGCGCACACGCGCTGGCGCGTGCGGCGTCCATCGTCGCGGCGGGACTCCGGCTGAGCGACGGACCCATCTACCTGGCGGGCGGCGCCTTCGAGTCGCTGCCGTCGCTCGAACGTGCGGTGCGCGGCGAGCTTTTGGCGATGTTGCCTCGCGCAACTGTCGAGCCGGTCCGTGAAGAGCCGGCGATGGGCGCGGCGCGGCTCGCGATGCGGCTCGCCTGGGGTGGCTCATGAACGAGCGGCCAACCGAGGCGAGAAACCCCCGGGCGACGAGGCTCTCGGGGCTCTCCACGCGTGAGCTCCTCGAGCTCATGAACGACGAGGACGCAACCGTCGCGCGCGCCGTGCGCGAGGCCATCCCTGAGATCGAGAAGGCCGTGGACCTGATAGTGGCGTTGCTGTCGGCGGGCGGGCGGCTCCGCTACATCGGCGCGGGGACCAGCGGACGCCTCGGGGTGCTCGATGCGAGCGAGGCGCTACCGACCTTCGGCGTCGAACCGGAGCTCGTGCATGGAATGATCGCCGGCGGCGACTCCGCGCTGCGTCGCGCGATCGAGGGCGCGGAAGATGACGCGGGCGCCGGGGCGCGCGATGTCCGCGGGGCGGTCCGGAAAGGCGACGTCCTCGTGGGCATCTCCGCGAGCGGGCGCGCGCGCTACGTGCTGGCCGCGCTCGCGGCGGCGAAAGAGCTGGGCGCGCACACGGTGGCGATGACGTGCGACCCGGGATCGCCCCTCGCGCACGCGGCAGATGTCGCGATCGTCCTGCGCGTCGGCCCCGAGGTCCTCGCGGGGTCGAGCCGGCTCAAGGCGGGCACGGCCACAAAGCTCGCGCTGAATATGCTCTCGACCGCCGCCATGGTGAAGCTCGGGCGGACGAAAGGCGATCTCATGATCGACATGCGGCCCGCGAGCGACAAGCTGCGTGAGCGGGCGATCCGCATCGTACGCGACGAGACCGGCGTCGACGAGGATGAGGCGCGGCGGCGCCTCGAGTCAGCAGGGTGGGACGTTCGCGCGGTCATCGAGTCGAACGCCGCAGGGCGGTGAAG
>VBIL01000181.1 GCA_005879975.1 Chloroflexota bacterium | reverse complement strand
GTCGATGCTCCAGGACGTCGAGGCCGGGCGTCCCACCGAGGTCGACGCGATCAACGGAGCCGTCTACCGGCACGGCGAGCTCCGCGGCGTCGCCGCGCCGCTGAATCAGGCGATGACCCTTCTCGTCTCCTCGCTGGCGCCGGGCTGATCAGCGCAGGCGCCTGCCGAAGACGAGGGTCACCACCGAGAGCCCGACGAACGCCGTCGCGATCCAGTTGAACGCGCTCGCGATGCCGACCGCTTCGGCGAGAAAGCCGAACAGCGGGGCCCCGATCCCGCCGACGTGCGCGTTCGCGAGGTAATACGCGCCGAGCACGGTCGCGCGCCGTCCCGCCGGCGCGGTGTCCATGACCAGCGTTTCGGTGACGGTCGTCCGCATCGCGAAGAGCAGGCCGAAGCCGACGAGCGCGAGCGGGAGCCCCTCGTTCGGCACGACGGCGATGGCCAGGACCGCGGGGCCGAGGAGCGTGAGCCCCACGAGCATGACCGCTCTGCGGCCGAAGCGATCCGACAGATAGCCTCCGAGCGGCGCGCCGATCACGCCGGCGAGCTGCGGGAGTCCGAAGAGAACGGCGGCCAGGCCGGGCGAGATCCCCCGCGCGTCGACGAAATAGAGCGCGAGGAACGCGAGCATCGCCGCGAGCCCGAACTGGAAGGCGATCGAGAGTGAGACGATCGGCCCGACGTCGCGGAACACGTTCGCGATCTCGCGGACCGCGGCGAACCGGTCGCCGGGCTCGGTTCGCTCCTGCACGCGCGGGGCGACGAGCCAGAGCAGCCCGCCGAAGGCGATCGGCGCGATGGCGAACCAGAGATACGGGGTGCGCCATGACCCCGTCGCGGTCGCGAGGATGCCCGCGACCGCGGGCGCGGCGAAGAACGAGAGATGCCCACCGGTGATGTGGATGCCCATGGCCGTTCCGCGCAGCCGCGCGCCGAAGGTGCGCGCGATGAGCGCCGCCGCCGGTCCGTGGTACGAGCCGGAGACCACGCCCATGAGCAGAAGGAAGAAGAGCAGCTGCCAGTACGACCCGGCCGTGGTCAGCGCGACGCTCACCGCGCCCATGAGCAGAAGGCCACCGACGATGACCGTCCGCGAGCCGACGCGGTCGGCGAGGATGCCCCACGGCGCGTTCGCGAGCCCCGAGGCGATGCTGAACGCGGACACCGCGAAGCCGCTCTCCGCGTAGCTCATCGCGAACGCGTCCCGAATGAGCGGAAGCAGCGGGTTGAGGAGCGAGTTCGTGACGTGGTGCGAGAAGTGCGCGGCGGTGATCGTCCCGAGCAGCGCCTGACCGCGCCGCTGTCGCAGCGACAGACCGAGCTCAGCGGGACCTTCCGGGACGCTGCGGGCCTCCTCGGCGAGCGTCACTCGACCTCGCCGACCTCGATGCCGAGCAGCACGTTGTCGATGAGCCGCGTCTTGCCGACATGCGCGGCGAGCGAGATGAGGACCTTGCCCTGTGGCCCGCCGAGCTCCTCGAGCGTGTAGGGGTCCGCCACGGAGACATACTCGAGCGCGACGCCGGGTCCGGCGGCGATCCGTTCGACCGCGAGGCGAAGCTTCGCGGGGTCGCGCTCGCCGGCGGTCCAGAGATCGCGCCCGGCGAAGAGGCCGCGCGAGAGGGCGAGCGCGCTTCGGCGCTGGTCGGCCGTGAGGTGGCCGTTCCGCGACGAGAGGGCGAGGCCATCGGGGTCGCGCACCGTCGGACACCCCACGATGCGGACGCCGAGGCGGAGATCCCGGTTCATCGTCTGGACGACGCGGAGCTGCTGGAAGTCCTTCTGCCCGAAGTAGGCGGCGTCCGGACGGACGATCGCGAAGAGCTTCGTCAGGACGGTGCACACGCCGGTGAAATGTCCGGGTCGCGCGGCGCCCTCGAGCGGCAGGGCGATCGGCCCGGGCTGGACCCGCGTCGCGTCGCCGTCGGGGTACATCTCCAGAGCGCTCGGGGCGAACACCATCGCGACGCCGGCGCGCTCGCAGAGGGCGACGTCCCGCGCCTCCGCGCGCGGGTAGGACCGGAAGTCCTCCTGCGGGCCGAACTGGGTCGGGTTGACGAAGATCGACGCCGCCGCGACGTCCGACTCGGCGGCCGCTCTGCGCATGAGCGCTTCGTGCCCCTCATGCAGAGCGCCCATCGTCGGAACGAAGCCCACCCTGCCGGCCCGCGCGCGCCACCCGCGGACCTCCGCGGCGGTGCGAAGCACGCTCAACGCGCGCGAGCGCATCTCGAGGTGAAGGCGGCCCCCGCCCGCCGCGGTGATGAGCTTCATCGTGAAGTTCGCCTCTTCGAGGAGCCGCGTTCCCTGCGCCTCACCGACGCGGCGCAGGGCGACCTGCAGCACCTCGAAGCTCATCATCGAAAGCGCGTAGAGGGACTGGTTGCGGTGGATGCGCTGCTTCATATCCACCTGCGCGATCGCGCCGAGCCCGGCGCGCTGGAGGGCGTCGATGAGCAGGCCCGTCTCGATGCCGTAGCCGCTGAAGAACGGGAGCTGCTCGAGGAGCGCGCGGCGCCCGGCCTGCTCACCGCTGAGCGGCTGCACGATCCCCGAGAGCTCGGGGAAGAAGAGATTCAGGATCGGACGCGCGGCGAGCTCGGTCACGCGACCGCCGCCGGTCGCCTGGAGATCGCCACCGATCCGCAGGGGCCGCTGGTAGAAGGCCTTCACGAACTGCAGGTCAGGGCGCAGTAGCAACGGGCCGACGATCCCGTAGACGAACTTCGGATGCGCGCTGGTGACGTCGGTGTCGACCCACACGACGATGTCGCCGGTGAGGATCTGGAGGCTCTTCCAGAGTGCTTCGCCCTTGCCGCGGTGGCTACCGGTCTCCTTGAGGATCTCGTCGTGGATGAACACTGGGACGCCCTCGTCCTCGGCGATCTTCCGCGTTCGATCCTCCGAGCGTGAATCGATGACGACGAGCTCGTCGATGAGCGGAAAACGCTCGACGAGCCGAGAGCGGATCGCCCGGATGACCTGGCGGATCGTCGCTTCTTCGTTGAGGGTCGGAAGGCCGACCGATATGCGAATGTTCTGTCGCTCCTTCGCTTCCACCAGGCGGCGCAGATCCGCGAACTCGCTCGAGCTGAAGGTGTTCTCGACGAACCACTTGTCAACGATCTCGCCGAGGACACGGCTGCGAGCGGCGCGCTCCTGTGGAAGAGGCGTGCGCTCAACGAAGACCGTCGATGCGACAGGCGCGCTGGTGCGCACGACGACTGCGTTGCGGGCCGCGTCTATCAGCGCGTGGCCGATAGGTCCCAGCGGATCTCGCGCGCCCTCGCGGCCGGTGGCGCCGAAGACGATCGCGTCGTGCTCGGCGAGCTCCTCTCCGATCACGCTCGCAGGATCGCCGGATCGCGTGACGAGCCGCTCCACGCGCTCGTCGTAGGCGCGCTCCCCGAGGAGCTGGTAGAGCGTCGAGCGCTCCCGGACCGGGACGAGGATGCGGCGCGCGCGCGCTGGCGCGCCCTTCACCACGGCGACGTCGGACGGCGGGTCGCGAAGGATCGCCTCGATCGTGGTACCGAGGAGATTCCATCCAGGACGCCGCCAGCCAACGAGAACGAGATCCGGTCGCTCGTTCGCGCAGGCTTCGCGAATTGCGTCCCATCCCACGCGCGCGACCGTTACGAGCGAACGCACCTGCCGGCCGGGGCCGAGATCCGCGGCCAGCACGTCGAGGGCGCGACGACGGCCGCGCGCCTCAGGCTGCGCGGACGCGAGCGTACCCTCGCCCGTCACCTCGATGACCGATGCAAGAACGACTTCGCCGCCGCACGCGAGAGCGGCCGCCGTCTCGACGAGCGCGCTTTCGCGCTCGGGCTCGGTGATCGCGACGAGCACCTTCATCGGATGTCCTTGAGCACGAGCGGGACCACCTGTTCCTCAAGCACGCGCGGCCACGAAAGCGCGCGGACGCGCGAGCGGAAGCGCGCGCCGGGCTGCTCGAGCGCGCGCTCGACGGCGTCGGCGATCGCCTCGCCGGAAGCGTCAGCCCTGACGTAGGTCGCCGCGTCGCCGGCGAGGGCACGGAGTGTGGCCAGATCGCTGCACACGATCGGCAGGCGGTGAAGGGCAGCCTCGAGGAGCGGAATGCCGAAGCCCTCGCTCTCGCTCGGCAGCACGAGCACGTCGGCGAGGGCATAGAGGTCCGCGACCAGGCGGTATGGCGCGCGGACGCCGAGCGCATGGAGCAGATGCACGCCCGGTGCGCGCCTGGCCAGCGCGGCGAGCTCGGCGAGGTAGCGGTCGTTGGCGGCGTTGTGCGGGCCGGGCGGGCCGGTGACGACGAGGGCCGCCGCGCGGCCGCGCCCCCGAAGGGCGACCGCTGCGGCGATCGCCACCTCGATCCGCTTGCGACGTGTGAGCCGCGCAGGCAGCACGAGGAGCGGGTCCGCGCGGTAGAGATCGAGCCGCGCCGCGAGGCGCGCGCCCGTGGACGAGAGGCCGAGCGCCGCTGCGATATCCACGCCGTTCGGCACGACGTTGACCTTGCCGCGCGCGAGGCCCGTGACTGACTCGAGTTGCCTGGCGCGCTCGTCCGAGACCGCGACGTAACGGACGCCCGGGTGGGCGCGCGCGATGAGGTCCCAGGGGTCGCCCGGATGACGCTCGGAGGCGTACTGCGGGTCGCACCAGGCGAGGTCGTGGGTCCACGCGATCATCTGCCCTGGCCGTTCGCTTGCGAGCCAGACCAGCGCCTCCGTGAGCGCGAGCCCTTTGTGCATCGTGAGCACGTTGTGCGCGACGACCCGATCAGCCTTCGCGAAGACCGGCCGCAGCCGGCGCACGAGCTTCTCGACCAGAGCGTCGTGCGCCTCGGTCCGCTCGCCGCGCGCGAGAGCGCGGAAGTCGCGCAGGACCGCGGGATGGCGCGAGTCCGCTTCGGGCACGCGCAGAAGACGGATGCCCTGCGGCGCGCGACCTCGTCCGGCGACGATCGTGACGAGGGCGCCCGCGTCCTTCAGCGCGCGGGCGTGCGTGCCCATGACCTGCTCGACGCCTCCGAGGACGGAAGGCGCCGTGTAGTGGACGAGAAGGACGCGCGGGCGCCGACGGCTCAAGCTGTCGCGGCCGTGTGCGCGCGCGTCACGCGTCCCCTTCCGCCCACCACCTTGTCGCCGCGCGGGCCGCGCCGGACCCGGAAAGTCGCGCGCGAGTCGAAGATGCGCATGTCGCGGACGTCGATGCGGTCGAGCCACGGCGGCAGGGCCGGATCGAGCAGGAGCCGCTGCGTCGCGAGGTCGGGCTGCATACCCAGAAGCGCCCGCAAGCAGAGGAAGATCATGCCGGCGGACCACGCCTGCGGGATACACGACACGAGATAATCAGCTGGTCGCGACGAGAACCGCAGGTCGCGCTGGAAGCCGCACCAGAGCTCGGGCAGCCGGTTGTTCGGAAAGCGCCGGCCCGCCTCGATGAGCGCTGCGACGATCTCGTTGGCCTCCTCACGCAGGCCGTAGCGGGCGAAGCCCTGCGCGGTCAAGGAGTTGTCGTGCGGCCATACCGAGCCGTTGTGGTAGCTCATAGGGTTGTACGTCGGGTACTTGCTCGAAAGCGTGCGGATGCCCCAGCCGGTGTACATGTCCGGCTCCATCAGCCGGCGGGCGAGGCGTGCCGCGCGATCGGGTGACGCGATGCCACACCACAGCGCATGCCCGGCGTTGCTAGTGACCGCGGGGACCTGTCTCTTGTTCCCATCGAGCGCCTGCGCGTAGCACGACTCCGCCTCCATCCAGAAGTCGCGCTCGAAGCGCTCGTGGAGCTCGCGGGCCTCGCCGCGAAGGCGATCGGCGCGCACCAGATCGCCGTCGACCGCGTAGAGGTCGGCGATCCCCGCCTTGGCGGCGTAGACGTAGGCCTGTACTTCGACGAGCGCGGCGGGCAGCTTGGACAACTTGCCGTCGGGATCGGAGAGCGAGTTCGTTGAGTCCTTCCAACCCTGGCTGCGCAGGTCGCTCCCGCGCGTCCCGTACTCGACGTACCCGTCTTTGTCCGGATCGCCGTACGTGTCGCACCAGGTGAGGGCGCGCTCGGCGGCCGGTAGGAGCTCGCGCCAGAGCGAGCGATCGCCGGTCCACTTCACCGTCTCGGCGAAGATGAGGGCGAAGAGCGGGGTCGAATCGATCGAACCGTAGTACGGCCGATGCGGTATCTCGCCGAGCCGCGCGAGCTCGCCGCGCCGCAGCTCGTGAAAGATCTTGCCGGGCTCTTCCTCGGTGTAGTCGTCGACCTTCTGCCCCTGATAGCTCGCGAGCAAGCGCAGCGTTCCGCGCGCGACGTCCGGATTCCACCCGAGGGTCTGGTACGCCGCGATCAGCCCGTCGCGGCCGAACGGCACCGCGTACCACGGGATGCCCGCGGTCGGGAACGGTCCGCTCGCGTGGAACTCCAGGAGCGCGCGAAGGTCGAGCGCGCTGCGCGTGATCAGCCCCTCATCGAGTGTCTCGGAGCTCGTGGTGTACAGCGAGCATGTCCGTAGGAATCGGCGGTATCGCGCATTGAGGGCGTCGATGGCGTCGTCGAAACGATCGGGCGACGGCGCGGCACCGGCGCCGTCCTCGCGTGGGATGACCGCGAGCTCGAGCTGCAGGATCTGCTGCGGGCCGAGCGTGCGCGCGACCTTGAAGACGTTGCCCTCGATCGCGTCCGGCGCGGGGCGGAGGGTGATCTCGGTCGTTCGGCGCACGCCGTCCCGCCGTCGCGGAACGCCGCCTCGAACTCGAGCTCGACCCTGATGTCGACGGGATGCGCGTTCGCGTTCAGGACGCCGACGCGCTCGCGCAGGCCGTCCGCGAGGAAGCGAGTGCGACGGATGGAGAGTGTCTCGGCGGCGTGCCGCGCCGTGCCGAGGGTCGCGCCTTCCGAGTGCATGAGCTGGAAGGTCGCCACGTAGTTCTGCTCGGTGTTCGCCGAAAGAAGGATCGGCCGGGTACCGTTCACGCGCAGCCCGTACCCGGAGAGGTACTGCGTGTCGTGGTAGTAGAGGCCGAGTGGGCTCGACGCGCCGAGGGGCAGTCCCCCGTCATCCTCGGTCACGAGGACGAGCGCGTCCTCCTTCAGAGAGACGGTCAGGTCCAGCGCTCCACGAGGTAGGGCTTCGCGCGCTCGAAAGCGATGGCCTGCTGCTCGACGATCTGTTCCGCGCCCGCTTGGTCGAGCCCCTTCACCTCGTCGATGAACGCGGCAACCCGCGCGAAATAGAGCGGGAGGAGCGCGCGAGCTAAGGTCTCGCTGTCTTCGCGCCGTTGCGAGGCGGCGAGGATGTCGTACACCGCGCGCGCCCACAGGTCGCCGCTGATCGCGCGGGTCTCGCCGGACTCGGCCGCCCGCCGCGCCGCGTCGCGCACTTTCTCCGAAAGGAGCCCGCCCCAGGCGGCCGCCTGCTCCTTGGCCCCAGCGCGAAACTTCTCCACTAGGATCGGGACGCTCGCGTTCACCGGCTCGGGCTCGACCGGCTGGACCTCGCCGATCAGGGGGACGTCGCGCGAACCCGACACAGCCTTCCATATGTCTGCGTTGCGACGGGCGAGCGTGAAGAGCGTGCCGACGACCTGCGTAAACATCGGACCGAGGTCGGCACCGGGGTCCTTCGGGTCATGGATCTTCGCCCCGAGGAAGGCCTGCGCGACACGAACGCCGCGCGCCAATGCCGTCGTGGTCATGAAGATATCGATGCCAAATCTCGCGACATCCGTCTCCCACACCGGCTCGGCGAGCCAGACGTGTGCGAGCTCCGCGCTGAATCCGAACTCGCCGCCGATCGGCTGCCGGACGCGCGCCCCGTACAGCGCGCGGGTGAGCGGATACGCGATCGTGTTCGTGATCGTGCCGTCGTGCTTGTGGCGCGCGTAGAGCGGCGTGACGTAACCGGCGTCGCCTCGGACCACGGGCCCGAGCAGGCGCGCGATCCATTCCGGGGTGATGCTTCGTAGATCGCTGTCGACGACCGCGCAGGCCTTCGCGTTCAGAAGCGAGACAGCCTCGAAGATCGCGCGAAACGCCGAGCCCTTCCCCGACCGGCCCCGGTAGCGGCCCGTGATGGTCGGCACGCCGTCGGAGGACGCGCGCACACGATCGGGCGTACCGTCCTCCGACCCTCCGTCGGCGTTGACGATGACGGCGCGCGTGTCGGGAAAATGCGCGCGCAGCCCTTCCGCGGCGGCCTGCGTGACGTGGCCGATCGTCGCGGCGTTGCGGAAGCTCGGGATGCCGACCACGAGATCGGCGCTCTCCTGAGCGCGCAGCGCCTCGCGCATGGAAGCGTCGAGGGCCGAGGTCAGAGTCACGGGTGTCTCTACGATACCGACGAGTGATCGACGCCCTCGACCAATTTGTCCTTCCCTTCATCGACTCTCTCTACGGAGCGTTTGGCTACCTCGGGGTCGTGATCGCTATGAGCATCGAGAGTGCCGCGATACCGATCCCCTCGGAGCTCATCCTGCCTTTCGCCGGGTGGAGCGTGTCGCGTGGGGTCGTCGAGCCGCTCACCGGGGCGCCGTGGACCTACTGGGGCGCCGTGCTGGCAGGGGTCGTCGGCAATACCGCTGGCTCGCTCGTCAGCTACGCGGTCGGGGCGCTCGGCGGTCGTCCTCTTCTCGAGCGCTACGGGCGGTACGTGCTGATCAGCGCGCACGACCTCGAGACCGCGGACCGGTGGTTCGCGCGCTGGGGCGACCTGACAGTGCTCTTCTCGCGGATGTTGCCGATCGTCCGCACCTTTATTTCCGTGCCGGCGGGCCTCGCGCGGATGCCGCTCTGGCGTTTCACGCTCTTTTCGATCGTCGGCGCGGTGCCCTGGGTGATGCTCCTGGTCTGGGCCGGGATGCTCCTTGGCGATAACTGGCAGGATCTGAAGCACCAACTTCGAGGCCTCGACTACGTGGTGGCCGGCATCATCCTGCTCGGAGTCGTCCTCTTCATCTGGCGCCACGTCCGCTCGCGTTGAGCGACCTTCTCGCCGCCCTCGGCAACTTCGACACCCAGCTCTACCTCGCAATCGCCGAGCAGCGGACTCCCGTCACGTCGGTCATCGCCGTCGCGCTGACCTACCTGAACTGGAATGGCTTCTTCTGGTGGATCCTCGCGTTCCTTCTGCTTCGCTCGCGCGGTCTGAACCGCCGTGGATTCGCGGCTACCGGCACGGTCGTCCTCGCGATGCTCGACGCGTGGTGGTTCACCGAGATCTTGAAGCTCATCGTGCGACGACCGCGTCCGTTCGACGCCCTCGCGAACGTGCCGGGCGTTCTCCCAGCACCCGAGACCGTCATCGCGCACCCCTCGTCCTTCTCGTTCCCTTCGGGCGACGCGTCCTTGGCGATGGGCGCCGCGGTGGCGTTCGCGTACGTCTCGCCGCGCTATCGCGTGCCCGTCCTGCTGCTTGGCATCTCCGCGGCGCTCGCGCGCGTGGTCGTCGGCGTTCACTACCCATTCGACGTACTCGGTGGCATTACGGTCGGCATCGTCTCGGGTCTTCTGGCGCCGCGGGCGATCGCGCTGCTGCGCCGGCGACTCCGGTGGCGCGCATTCGTGATCCCGCACACGCATTGGGACCGCGAGTGGTACGAGCGCTTCGAGGGCTACCGCGCGCGGCTTGTCCCGATGGTGTCGCGACTGCTCGACCTTCTCGAGCGGGACCCGGACTTCCGGTCGTTCACCTTCGACGGACAGACCATCGCGATCCAGGACCATCTCGAGAAGCGCCCCGAGGACCGGCCTCGGGTCGAGGCCCTCGTGAGAGCCGAGCGTCTCTTCATTGGGCCGTGGCACGTCCTCGCGGATCTGCTGCTCGTGTCAGGGGAGTCGATCATCCGCAACCTTCAGGAGGGCTTGCGCACCGCGGGGGAGCTCGGGCGCGCCTCGCGCGTCGCCTATGTCGCCGACCCCTTCGGCCATCCTGCGCAGCTCCCGCAGGTCCTCCGCGCCTTCGGCTACGACACCTACGTCTTCGCACGCGGTATGGGCGACGAGGGCGAGTCGGTCGGGAGCGAGTTCTGGTGGGAGGGGCCCTCGGGCGACCGGGTGCGCGCGGCGCACCTCGTCGACCACTACTCCAATGCGCTTCCGCTCGTCGGACCGGCGGACGAAGACCCCGCATCGCTGCGCCGGCGCGTCGCCGCGAAGACGGCTCGCATCCTCGACCGGCTCACGCGGTACGCGAACGGCGACTCCCTCCTCTTGATGGTGGGCGACGATCACGTCGACGCATACGCGCGCTTGCCGGAGGCCGTCCGCGTCATGCGAGAGGTCCTCCCGAACGTCGACGCCCGGATCGCGAGTCTGGAGGAGTACGCGACCGCGATGCCGCCGCTCCAGCACGTGGTGAGGGGCGAGAT
>VBIL01000141.1 GCA_005879975.1 Chloroflexota bacterium | reverse complement strand
GCGCGGTCACGTCGGCACCGGTGGCCTTGACCGAAAGTCCATTCCAAAGATCGCCGTAGGAGAAGCGCTCCTCGTAGGTCACGCCTTTCGCCTGCGCATTGCTCTTGAAGCTGTCGTGCGAGGCGGCCACCGCGGCTGCGCTGCTGCCGTCCGAGGTGGAAGGCTCGGTCAGCTCGACGAACCAGGAGCTTGGCGTTTCATCCGTCTCAAGCCCGTTCTCGGCGGTGGGCTGCGGCGTGTCCGGATAGACCTGGATGACGTCGTCGGCGCGCGCTGGGAATGCGACGGCCAGCGTGAACACAACGAGCAACGCGAAGGAAAGACCTGTACGCGCGACCCCCAAGTGCCCCACCTTCCGTCAGTTGATTTCGCTCGACGGATTTGCCGGTCGACCGGCAGTGTATAGACCTAGCGAGTAAACAGTTCGTTCAGAATCCGCGGGTCACAACGCGGTCGCGACTGTGCGCGCGCTAGACAGTCAAGTGGGCGCGAACCGCTTTCTTAATCTTGTCGTTGTCGGGGAATCCGCCCTCACGTCGCATTGAATGCAAGAGCTGACCATCGAGGCTGACGTCGAAGGTGCCGGAGTCCCACGGGATCAGCTCGATGCCGGCGAGCCTCGACCCGAATTCCAGCATCAAAGCCCTCGCCAGCTCGAGCGTTTGTGGCTCGTAGCCACATTCGGCGCAATACGTGATCTTGACTTTGGGCGGAGCCCCCGTCATGCGGCGACGCGCGTGACCAGATCGCGGATCTCTCGGACGACCTCGGCGTTCGCGAATGACGCGGTGTCATCTCGCATCTTCTGAAGCTCCGACTGCAACCGACCACGTACGTCCTCGGGAAGCTGATCGACCGGAGCATCCGGTGCGCCGAACTCGGGGTGCGCGGCGAAGATGTCGCTACGCCGCCGAGCGCGCAACTCGGTCACCGACGCGGGTCTTTCGATCCAATGCCCGAGCTCGCGGAAGCCCTCGTCGAAAAAGACGAACACCGGTATCGACTTGTACTTTCCCTGGTTCAAATAGCGCTGCATGATGTCGTCGTTCTGGTCACGCAGGAACACGCGAATGTTCAGCCTGCCGCTCTCCTGCGCGAGCCGGCCCAGGACCGGTAGGTTCGCGATCACGTCCCCGCACCAGTCCTCGGCGAGCACGACGACGTTGAGCTGACGTGGCAGACCCCGGAATGCCGCAAGGTCCTCGGGCCGCAGCTCGACCCGACGCTCGTTCTCTTCCACGCGGTCCAAGTTCCGTGTCATCTGAGCTTTGTACCCGTCGTATGTCAGGCCCTGCTCGAAACGGGCACGGTCCATCGTCATGGGTTCGACCTCCTGTGCGGTGATGGTGGCACCAGCCCTCACAACGCGCAGGCGCCGTCGGGTCTTCCCGCTACCGGGATGTCGTGCGCTTCCGAGCCTCGCCGCCCTTACGGCCCGCGGCGGACATGTCGCGCTTCGCCCGGGCCCGCTCGCTCGGCGGCTTCGGCTCTTTCGTCTCACCCTTCGCGGTCCGCGTCTGATTCACGGTCGCGGCGGCAATGCGCTCCGCGGTTTGCTCGGACCGACCGCGCACTTTCAGATTTTGCTTGATGTGATCGTATTGGCGCTCGCGCTTGGCGCTCCAGGCTTCCTGTGGCATGACGGCACCTCCGTCGACCACTCATGCAAGCGGCGTGCGCGCTACGCCGTGAATCGCGCCGGATCGATAGCGAGCAGGTCAGCGATGCGGTCGACCGTGAGATCCGGCAGCGGACCCGCCGGTGGATCGCTTGCGTAGTGCCCCTGCCGCACGTGGATCGTGGTCACCCGGCCGTCCAGCCGCTCCTTGGTGCGGGCCAAAAGGCTGGCCTTGTCGTCGATGTGAACGTAGTGGTCGGCTGGGAAGCGGATTTGCACCTCCGCCAGGTGATCCTCCTTGTGCGCGTACACGAACACATTCCCCTTCGCCGCGCGTGAAAGTCCGGCGCGCGCGATCTTCATGGGCTGGTAGACCCGGTCCCCGTCCGAAACGATGACGACGGTCCCGAGCGTCCAGAGATATGCAATGACGTCCAGCGCTCGCGGGAAGAGATACCGTTCGAACGGAACGCTCATCACCGCTCGCTCGACGTCGCCGGCGCGAGCCTCGTCAGGGAATGCCCGTCTGAATCTTCGGAGCGTCTCCGGAAAGTCGACGCCGCCGCGCTCCTGGCGCACTTCCTCGTAGACCGACCAGAACGCGCCGGCACGGTCCGGTCTCACGAGTGTTCGGATCTCCCGATCCAGGTCGCCCTTCGCGCGATCGTTGTCGATAAGCGTGTTGTCGACGTCCAGAAGGAAGACGCGCGTCATCTAAGCGAGCGTACGTCGGGGTTCAGGCGGTCGCGCGCACAGAGTCCTTCATCGCGTCGGCGAACGGACTGAGCCCGAACCAGCGGGGAAACATACGCAGCGATTCTTTCCGGCCCTCGATCTCGAGCGAGCCGTCGCGGAGGGCTGCGCGGAGTGCGAGTCGTCCACCGAACACCTGGTGGAGCGTGTTCAGGTCCGTTCTCACGACGAGGGCAGGTTCAGGCCCTGGGTCGGTCTCGCAGGCCGTCGGATTGCCGTCTTCGACCAGAAGCCACCGGCGTTCGCGACGCGGCCCCGTGAACTCGAAACGTGCGACCCACCTGCCCGGCGGAAGCTCCGCCCTTCGTACGAACCGTTCGATCCACAGCATGAGCCGCGACGCGTCGAGCTCACGCGGCGATGGTTCTTTGCCAAAGTGCCGGGCGGCCCAGTTCCCGAGGCTCAAAACGGCAGGCTCGAGGTCGGCTCCTACCGGCGTCAACCAATATTCATGGTGACCCGCGCCGACACGGCGTCGCTCGATCAGGCCGTAGCGCTCCAGGAGGCGTAGCCGGTCGGACAGGATCGTCCGCGAGATCCCGTGCATACCGCGCTCGATCTCATTGAAGCGATGCGCGCCGGTGATCAGGTCGCGCACGATGAGGAGGGTCCACCGGTCGCCGAGCATCTCGGCAGCCGCGGCCACCGGGCAATACTGACCATAGGTCCGCACGGCCGGAGTTTGCCACGTACGAGACGGACCTGCCGGTCCATTTTCCGTACTTCCCTTGGCGGCACGCTGTTCTAGCCTTCCGCCCTGGAATACGCTCCCACGGCGGGAGGAGGAAGACATGGCCATTGCCACCGAGATAGAGACCGGTACGAAGGATTGGGTGGGCGTCGCCCG
>VBIL01000074.1 GCA_005879975.1 Chloroflexota bacterium | reverse complement strand
AACTCCGCGCGGCGGGGCACGTCGATATCGCCTATCGCTTCCATCGCGCCCGCGTACGCATGCTCGTTGAGCATGTTCGAGACGTAGTCGGCCTGATCCGCGTAGCGAATACCGCCGTGGTACGTGCGCCACTCGAAGATCTTTTCGATCCCGCGGTGCAGGTACCCCATCACGGGGATGCACTCGATGACCTTTTCGCCAGCGAGCTTGAGCACCAGGCGCAGCACGCCGTGGGTCGATGGATGCTGAGGCCCCATGTTGAGGATGAGCTCCTCGACCTCGCCCTCTTCGGTCTCGATCGTCGGGAGCGCGTACCCCGTGGGTTCCACGATCTGGCGCCGCTCCGTGTCGGTGGTGGCTATGCCCTATCCACCTTTCGCGATCTTTTCTCGGAGCCGGAGAAGCCCTTCGAGAAGCGCCTCAGGGCGCGGCGGGCAGCCCGCCACATAGACATCGACCGGCACGATCGTGTCGACGCCCTGGAGCGTGGCGTAGCTGTCCCAGAACTCCCCGCCCGATGACGCGCAGTTGCCCATGGCGATGACCCACTTCGGCTCAGGCATCTGCTCGTACAGACGACGGAGCCGGGGCGCCATCTTGTGGGTCACGGTACCCGCGACGATCATGACGTCGGCCTGCCGCGGGCTCGAGCGGAAGACCTCCATGCCGAACCGCGCGGTGTCATGGTGCGACATGGACGCGGCCATCATCTCGATGGCGCAGCACGCGAGCCCATAGCCGAGAGGCCATGGGGAGCGCGATCTAGCCCAGTTCACGAGATTGCTCACGGTCGTGAAAACGATGTTGTCGTCGTTCGCCAGAACGCCCGGCGTCGGACTCGTCGGATCGGGTGTCCCGAGGCCGGTCTGGGTGGTGACCGGTCGCCGCTGAATGACGTCCTCTTCGAAGTCGATGGGCCGCGCGGGGGCTTTTTCGTCGACCGTCATCGCTTTCAGTCTATTGAGTTCTGAGCGCTCTGCACGGCCTTGCTAAGCAATCGAGTGAGTGGATCGTGGATCGCTGGAGCGGTCGCGACGATGTTGGGAAGTCCAGCCCGCGACGGCCGTAACTCGCTCACGCGACCGCCCGCCTCGCGCACGAGTAGCCCGCCCGCCATCCAGTCCCACGGCTGGTCGACCGACTCGAAATACGCATCGAACCGACCGCTGGCCACGTACGCGAGATCGAGCGAGGCCGATCCGAGGCGACGCACGTCCCGTACTTCGCTCAGGACGCCGGCGAGGATGCGCGCTTGGAGCCGCCTGTCCTCGGCGATGTACGCGAAACCGGTCGCGACGAGCGCGGTCGCCAGGTCGGTTTTGTCGGTTACCCGGAGGGGCCGATCGCCGAGTCGCGCGCCGCCGCCGCGTGTCGCGCTGAAGAGCTCCTCGCGGAGCGGGTCATACACCACGCCAGCGAGCGCTCCATTGGCATCCACACAGCAGATCGTGACCGCCCAGTGAGGGACGCCGTAGAGGTAGTTCGTCGTCCCGTCGAGGGGATCGATGTACCACCGAACGCCGCTCCGACCCTTGGTCTGCGAACCCTCTTCCGCGACAAGCGCGTCGTCCGCCCGACGCTCGCGGATGTAGGACACGACGGCGCGCTCAGCGCCCTCGTCTGCCTCCGAGACCATATCCGTGGCGCTCGATTTCGCACGCAGGCCCGCCGCCGGGCCACCGAATCGCTCGACGAGAAGCACCGCGGCGGCACGCGCAGCTCCCACCGCGATCGCGAGCGCCTCTTCCGTGGTCAACGCCACGGTGTTACGCGCGATTGGCGCTCCGCCCGCCGTCGTCGATGGCGAAGCTCGCCGTCGTGCTCACGGTCGCCGTGGGCGCGCGGACGGTGGACACCGCGCGGAAGTCGGCCGTCAGGCGGCCGGGCTCAAGGGTGCAGCGCACGTATCCGCGATGGTTGTCGAAGAACTTGAGCTGGGGGTTCCTCGCGGACTGCGTGAACTCCGTCTGTGGGATGAACGGGTCCCCCTCCGAGCTGATGGACGTGCCGAGCAGCTCCGCCGCCACAGCCGGCGAGGTCGGGTCCGAGAAATCGCGCTTGAGGTCGTAGACGAAATTCACGTGGCTGTCGCCGGAGAGCACGACTGGGTTTTTCGTGCGCGCGAGCTGATCGAGGACCAGCTGGCGGTCGGCGACGTAGCCCATCCAGTTGTCGACACCATCGAAGACGCGCTTCCCCGCGTCGGCGCTCGAGTCCTGTTGTGCAAAGCGCACCGACTGCGCGACGAAGTTCCAGTGAGAAGTCGATCCAGCGAGCCCGGCGAGGAGCCAGGCGCGCTGCTCGGCGCCGAGCATCGTGCGTTTGGGATCGACGCTCGCCGGGCAGTATCCCGATGGCGTCTCGTCCTGCTCCCGGCAGAGTGCCACCTCGGGGGAACGGTACTGCCGGGTGTCGAGCACGTAGAACGTGGCGAGATCGCCGAACGAGACCGTTCGGTAGAGCTTGAGCTCTGGGCCCTGCGGCCGCGGGACGCGGACGGGCATGTGCTCGTAGAAGGCCTGGTAACCCGCGGCGCGCTCCGCGATCGCCTGCTTGTTGCGAGGATCTTCCCTGTCGATGCCACCCGCGTAGTTGTTCTCGACCTCGTGGTCGTCCCACGTGACGATCCACGGGAAAGCGGCGTGCGAGGCCTGAAGATCCTTGTCGGTCCGGTACTGCGCGTACCGATCGCGGTAGTCGGCGAGGCTGAAGCTCCAGCCGCGCTTCGCGTACTGCCGGACGATGTCGCCGCGGGCGTTGCCCTCGTAGATGTAGTCCCCGAGGAAGAGCACGACGTGAAGGTCCTCGCGTGCGATGGCGGCGTGAGCGGTGTAGTAGCCATGCGCGTAGTTCTGGCACGAGGCAAAAGCGAAGCGGAGATTTAGCAGCGCGCCCGCGGGTGGAGCCGTCCGCGTCCGCCCGATCGGACTCTCCACGCCCCCGGCACGGAACCGGTACCAGTACACGCGGTTCGGCTCGAGGTCGCTCACATCGACATGCACCGAGTGCGCGAGGTCGGGGATCGCGCTGGCCGTGCCCGTGCGCACCACGTCCTTCATCGCCTCGTCCCGCGCGACGAGCCAGTCCACGTCGACGGACCGATTTGGCACCCCGCCACCATGCAGGGGATCAGGCGCGAGGCGCGTCCAGAGCACGACCCCATCGGGAAGCGGATCGCCGGAAGCTACGCCCAGCATGAAGGGGTCCCGGTCGAACTTCACCGGGCCAGCTGGTTGCGCACACGAGCCAAGCGGCCCGAGCGCCGCGAGTGCGGCTATGCGAGCCGAGGCGATGAGAAACGCGCGACGATCCATCAAGGTGGCGCTATGCCGAGGCGCTCGCCTCGTGCGCGCGGTACTGCAGCTCGTACAGGCGGTGATAGACGCCGCGCTGCGCGAGGAGGTCGCGGTGCGTGCCTATCTCCACCACGCGGCCCTTGTGCAGGACGATGATGCGATCGACGTTCTGGATGGTCGAGAGGCGGTGCGCGATGATGATCGAGGTCCGTCCGACCATAAGCTTCGCGAGAGCATCTTGGATAAGGTGCTCCGTCTCTGTGTCGACCGAGCTCGTCGCCTCGTCCAGCACAAGCAGGATCTCGGGGTTGAACGCGATCGCGCGAGCGAACGCGAGCAGCTGCTTCTGGCCCACCGAAAGCGTCGACCCGCGCTCGGTGACGACCGTGTCGTAGCCCTGGGGCAGTCGTTCGATGAACTTGTCGGCGTTCACGAAGGTGGCCGCCGAGCGCACCTGCTGATCGTTGATCCCCGTGTTGTTCAACCGGATGTTCGACGCGATCGTTCCGGCGAAGATGAACGGATCCTGAAGGACCACCCCGACGTGCCGACGGACGTCCATTTGGCGCAGCTCGCGCAGGTCGACGCCGTCCAGCAGTATCCGGCCCTTCTGCACGTCGTAAAACCGCGAGATGAGGCTGATGATCGAGGTCTTCCCCGCCCCGGTCGCGCCGACGATGGCGACGCTCTCGCCGGCGGAGATCGTGAAGTTCACGTCGCGCAGGACCCAGTCCCCCTCGTTGTACGCGAAGCTCACGTTGTCGAAGCGCACCTCGCCGCGGACGTGCGTGAGCTCCCGAGGCTGCGGCGGGTCGACGATCGTTGGCTCGGTGTCCATCAACCGGAAGACGCGCTCGCTCGAGGCCATCGCCGCCTGCATGATGTTGTACTTCTCAGATAGGTCCTGGATCGGAGCGAAGAAACGCTCGACGAGCTGCCAGAACGCGAGCAGCGTCCCGATGGTGAGCTGACCTCCGACGATCCAGTAGCTCGCCGCGATGAAGATGGCGGCACTCGTGCCTGCCCGCGTGAAGTTGACCGATGGAATGAAGAGCGCCATAGCGCGGATACCACCCTGGTTCGCCTCCAAGAGGTCGGTGTTCAGCGCGTCGAAATCCTTGAAGGACCGCGACTCGCGGGTGAACAGCTGGAGGATCGCCATCCCGCTGATGTTCTCGTTGAGATAGGCGTTCACCCTGGCCAGACGGATGCGGATCGCGCGGAACGACTCACGCATCATGCGGCGGAAGTACGCGGTCATCGCGACCAGGATCGGCACGGAGCAGAACGTCACGAGCGCGAGGCGCCAGTCGAGGATGACCAGGACAACGGCGATCACTGCGATGACGAAGACATCGCCGAAGATCGCGACCACGCCTTGAGTGACCATGTCGGTCAGCGCATCGATGTCGTTCGTGATCCGCGTCATCAGGCGGCCGACGGGGTTTCGGTCAAAGAAGCTCAGCGAGAGCCCCTCGAGGTGCTTGAACAACCCGACCCTCAGGTCGAACATGGCGTTCTGACCGACGTAGGACGCAAGCATGCTCTGCGCGTAGCGGAAGAGCGACGACGCCAAGAGAACGGCGATGTAGAGGGCACCAAACGGCGCGAGCCGGGCGAAGCCCTCTTCGGGTGGGATCTGGCCGCTCACCGCGGGAGCGATGGCGTTGTCGATGATGAACTTCGCGATGACCGGCGGCGCGACGTCCGCGAAGGAGAGTCCCAGGAGGATGACGAGCGCGACGATCACGAGCGAGCGGTACGTGCGCAGGTAACCGAGGAGCCGCCGCATGAGCCGCGCGTCGTAGGCCTTCCCGAGGATCTCGTCCTCCTGGAAGAATCCCGTTCCAGCTCCGCCGCCCCCGCCGCCGCCGCCGTGGTGACCCATCAGCCGCCCTCCGGGCCCATGTCGCCCAGGCGCCTGATCCGGCGGGGCGACTCGTCGTCGGAGGAGGCCTGCTTCACTCGCTTGTCGTGCTCCTCGCGCTCCTCGTCGACGTCGAGCTCCTCCTCGAGCAGCTGGCGCCGGTACATCTGCGCGTAGAGGCCGTTCTGCTCGAGGAGGTCGCGGTGCGCTCCACGCTCGGAGATGCGGCCGTCGTCGAGGACCAGGATCTCGTCGGCGTCCTTGACCGTCGAGATGCGGTGCGCGACGACGATGCTCGTTCGCTCACGCATCACGCCTCGCAGCCGGCGGAGGATCTCCGCCTCGGTATAGGTGTCGACCGCGGAGAGGGCGTCGTCGAGGATCAACACGCGCGGGTCCTTGGCGACCGCGCGCGCGATCGCCGTCCGTTGCTTCTGTCCACCCGATAAGGTCACGCCGCGCTCACCGATCATCGTGTCGTACCGCGCCGGGAAGTCCTCGACGTCCTTGTTGAGCTGGGACACGTCGCCCGCCCAGTCGATCTGCGCCTCTCCTGAGGAACGTAGACGACCGCGCGTCGCAGCTGATGCAGCGGATACCTGCGGACGTTGATCGCGTCAATGAGGGCCTCGCCCTGCTGCACGTCGAAGAGGAGCGGGATGAGGTTGACGAGGGTCGACTTGCCCGAGCCAGTCGGGCCGACGATCGCGAGCGAGCCCCCCGCAGGGACCTTGAATGAGACGTCGTGCAGGACGATGGCCTGGCCGTACGCGAAGCTCACGCCGCGAAGCTCGACCTCGCCCCTGACCGGCGTCGTCACGGCGTCGATCGGATCGGCGATCGCCGGTTTCGCATCGAAGATCTCCTGAAGTCGCACCAGCGACGCCCACCCCGCCTGGAACATGTTCGAGATCCAGCCGATGGCGATGACCGGCCACGACAAGAGATACAGGTACGCGACGAACTGAACGAGCTGGCCGAGGGTCAGCTCGCCGCGGATCGCGTCCTGACCTCCGATGTAGAGGACGGATAGGACCGCGAGACCGAGGACGAACGACATCGTCGGCCAGATGAGGCCCTGCACCGCGGTGAGCTCAACGGCGCGGCCGACGTACTCGCGGTTCACCCGCGCGAAGTCCTGCGCCTCGGGCTCCTCCTGGCTGAAGGCCTTCACGACCCGAATGCCTGAGAAATTCTCCTGCGCCTTGGTGGAGAGGTCGCCGAATTTCGCCTGCAGCCGCTCGAAGCGGACGTGGACCTTGCGGCCGACATACCAGAACGCGAGCGACGCGATCGGCATCAGGATCATGGAAATGACCGTCAGCTTCACGGAGACGCCGAGCATCGAGAGCACCGCGAAGACGAAGGTCATGATCGTGAATGAGCCCTGCATCAGGGCCGGGCCGAGCATCTGACGGACGGCGGTCAGATCGTTCGTCAACCGCGCCATCAGGTCGCCGATCCGCTGATGTTGGAAGTACGCGAGGTGCAGCTTCTGCAGGTGCGCGAAGAGGTCGTTCCGTATCTGGTACTCGGCCTGGCGCGCCGTGTTGAGGAGCAGGTAGCGCGCGATCCCGCGGAACACCGCGTCCGCCGCGCTGAATCCGACGGAAGCAAGTGCGAGGAGCACCACCGTCTGGAACGTCGTGCCCTGCTGAAGCGCGTCGATGATCGCGCCGATGAACCGTGGCGGCATCACTCCAGCCAGAGCGGTCGCGGCGGCGCACAGGATGCCGATCGCTAGCTGGGTCTTCCGCTGGCCGAGGTAGTGGAAGAAGGTCGCGCGGGCGGAGGTCACTCGCTTGCGAGTCTAGCTTTCCCTCTCCGTCGCTCGCGTGTCGATTTGCCAGCGATCCACACGACGCCGACGATCGCGGCGAAGCCGACGAACACCGGTGCGACGCCCCACAAGTCCGCGATCGGGCCGATGACGAGCAACGGCAGCAGGCTGAAGATCGAGATCAGCATGTTCAGAACGCCGAAGACGCGGCCACGGATGTCGTCGCGCAGCTCCTCCTGAAGCAGAGTCATCGCCGGCACCGTAATGAACGCGTACGAGATGCCGAACACGAAGGCCGTTCCCGCTACGATCGCCGCGAAGACCGGGAATGCGGCGCCCAGCCCCGGCGATCCGACGCTCGAGAAGGTCTCGGCTAGGGGTCGCGCGCCGGCCAGGAGCAAGAGGGCCGAGGCCGCAACGATGAGTCCCGTGCCGATCGCGTTCGGCCTCGGCCACCGCCCACCGATCAGGTTCAGGAAGCCCAGGCCCGCGATGACTCCGATCCCGGCCGGCGCGACGATGATCACCACGTTCCGCTCGCCCACGCGAAGGACCTCGCGAACGAAACCGGGAGCGAGCGCACCGGCGACCGCTACGAGCGTGTACGTCAGCGCGATGTAGATGAGCGACCAGGTGACTATTGGGGCGGCCCTCAAGTAGTGGAACGCCTCGGCCATGCCGCTGCGGGTCTGCTGGACGGCCATCTCCGCGACGCGACGGGAGAGATGCTCGCTGACCGGCGGCGCCTTCGGCAGCGTGGCGCACAGGATCGACGCTGCCGCGAACATGAACGCGATCACGACCCAGAGCAGATCGTAGCCGGCAAGGCTCACGATGATCGGCGCGAGGATGATGAAACCGACGAGGAACGCGCCGTTGAACGTGAACGTGAACAACGAGTTCGCTGCCATGAGGTCGCGCTTTCTCACGAGTGTCGGGATCATTGCCGCCTCGGCAGGGACGAAGAAGATCGTGACGGTCGCGACGAGGAAGTTGACGACGTAGACGACCGTGAGGCTGGTGCCGAAGAGCAGCAGGGGAATGATCGACGCCGCGCGCAGCGCGTTCGTCACGATGAGCATCAGCCGGCGATCGGTCCGGTCGACGATGATGCCGCAGGCGATGCCGAAGAGCACCGCGGGCAGAACGGCGAGCAGGATCAGGAACGACGACGAGGTGTTCGAGTGTGTGATCTCCGCCACGAGGATGATGAGCGCGCTCGTCACCGCGTTCGCGGCGACCTGGGAGAGGATCTGGGCTGCCCAAATCGCGAGGAACGCGCGATTGCGCAGAATGCCGCGTTCAGCCGCGGCGAGGCTCGCCCCGGTCAACGCGCCCCTAGTCGGCCGGCGCGAGCGGCCCGCGCTCAGCGAACCGCTTCATGTCCTTTTCGAGATCGCGGCGAGCGATTAGCACGCGGCGCCCGCAGGTCGAGCAGCGAAGACCGATGTCGGCGCCGAGCCGGACGACACGCCAGGTGTCGCCGCCGCACGGATGCGACTTGCGAAGCACTACGACATCGTCCAGAAAAAACGGCAGCGGGCCCTTCGCTCGGGCTTGGGTCATGGCCGCGAAGTCTAAGGGCGGCGAACCCCTATCTGGACGCGGCGGCGAGCGCAGGGAGGTCCAAACTGGTCTCTTTGGAGACCGCGAAGCGTGTGCTCCTGTAGATGAGCTCGAACTGTCCGATGATCCCACCGGTGCGCGTCATCGCGACGTAAACGACGTCAGGTGCGCCGACAGCGCGGACCATCCAGGGACCGCGCACCTGATGGCCGTCCACCGCGATCGAGCGGTCCGCCGCGCCGGTGAAATAACTCTGCGGTCCGACGCGGACCTCATTCACCGATATCGCTTCGGCCCCGGCGTTGCGCAGCTCGTTCACGAGATCTGATAGCGCGCGCTCGTCGAATACACCGTCGATCTTGATCGCGATACCCGGCCCGGCTACCGCGCTTTGCGCACTGAACACGCGCAGCTGCGCGATCTGCCGCTCACCTTCGGTGAGCGACCCCTTGCCGCTCGAGACCGAGTCCTGTGCGTCGGCGACGTCGCGGCGGAGGTCCGAGATCTCGGTCCGCAGCTCGTTGTTCGTCTCGGAGAGATTGGCGATGAGCGTGGTGAGCGATGATGGGGTTTCGAGGTTGAGGCTCCGCGAGTACACATCCTGGGACCGGAACTGCGTCACGACCGCGACCCCGAGGAAGAGCGCGATGATGGCCGCCCAGATCGCGCCGCTGTTGGTCCGCACCTAATGAGGCACGGCGTAGCGGACGTTGAGCGACCCGCTGTACGCCGGGACGTGGATCGCACCGGCACGCGTGACGCGGAAGCCCAGACCTTGGACGTCGCGTCGCTGCTTGATGTCCTGAAGCTGTTGCGGATCATCGAATGCGCCGAGCAGTCCGTTTTGCGATCCGATCGCCGCGATGTTGAACGGCGGGGACATCAGCGTGCCGTTCACCATGATCGTCGAGCCGACGCAGTAAACGCTCGACGAGCTCACGACCCGCTCGTCGTTCACGGCGATGGCCGTGGCCCCGCCTTTCCAAGCGGTGTTGATGATGTCGGTGAGATCGGTCGCGTGACAGATGGACTTGTCGATGTCGCGCGAGGTGACGCTCACGTTGCGCGCGTCGTCCAGCTGGACCATCACACCGTCGCCGGACAGGGAGGTGAGACCGGCGCTCGCCTTGAGCTCGTCGATCCGCGTCTGGAGCTCCTTCGCGGCTCCGCTCTGGGTCGATGAGTTGCGCTGGATCTCGTCGAGGCGCGCGCGAAGCACGGCGAGCTGCGACTTGAGATCGTTTTGCTCGTTCTGCAGCGCGTTCGCGGCGTCAATGAGCGGCGTGTTGTAGCGGACGGTGAGCTCGCTGCGCTCGGTCTGGGTACGCCACTGGAGCGTTACCAGGAGGCCGAAAAGTACCGCCGGAACGAGCAGCACGAGCGAGTGCTGAAGCCGTCTCTGGCGGGGCGCCGCGGGGGCGATCACAACGCAAAGTGTCCCATGTCGACCACGCCCGCTCGTCCGCCTAGCAGTCGGTCGGTTGCACTGGGGGCTGGGGAGAATCGAACTCCCGACGCCCGCCTTAGGACGGCGGCGCTCTATCCACTGAGCTACAGCCCCGAGCGGACTAATTGTCCACGCGAGTCGGAGCCCCTGCTACCGCCTTGCGCGGAAAAGCTCCCTGTCCTCTGTCGGGGTGGCCGGACTTGAACCGGCGACCTTTTGGTCCCGAACCAAACGCGCTACCAAGCTGCGCTACACCCCGCGACCATCACGGAGTGTAGCGTCGGAGTCGGTTGTTCGAAGTGCAGCCTTCGCTCGAAGATCACCCGAAGGCGATGTATCGCAGCCAGATGTCGACGGTCGCGACGACCATGGTCGCGAGGGTTGCCGGCACGCCGTACCGGAGATATGACGCGAACGTGATCGGATAACCACGGGATTCGCTCATGCTCGCCACGACGACATTCGCCGATGCACCGACGATGGTCGCGTTCCCCCCTAGGTTCGCGCCGAGCGCCAGCGCCCAAATCAGCGGCTCGACGTTGACCGTACGTCCGAGCTCTTGCACGACCGGCACCATCGTGATGGTGTAGGGAATGTTGTCGACGATCGCGGAGATGATGCCGCTCATCCAAAGGACGATCAGCGCGGCAATGTCGGTGCGGCCGCCGGTGAATGACAGCACCCCGTGGGCGAGATCACTGATGATCCCCGTCTTCACCACCCCACCGACGACGATGAATAGACCGACAAAGAAGAAAAGCGTGGGCCATTCGACCGTCTTCAGGATCTCGTGCACATCCTCGCGCGCGACGATCATGAGGACGACGGCGCCGGTCAGGGCGATCGTCGCGCCCTCGAGGCCCGCCACACGGCTGACTAGGAACCCCAGGATCGTCAACCCGAGCACGGCGGCCGAGATACGCATGAGACGCGGGTCGGCGATGCGTCGCTCCTCGTCGACGAGCCGCTGGATGTCGCCGGCGTCGAGCACCCTCGCCGCCGCGCGAAGGTCGGAGCGGAACAGCCAGCGCGCGAGGGTGAGATACACCACGAGCGCCGCCGTTGCCGCCGGCGTGAGATTGACGAGGAAGTCGTTGTAGTCCTTCCCCATCTGGCTTCCGATGATGATGTTCGGCGGGTCACCGATGAGAGTTGCGGTGCCGCCGATGTTCGAGGCGATGACCTGTGAAATGAGGAATGGGACAGGCGAGATCGCCAGGCGCTGCGCGATGAAGAAGACAACCGGAGTGAGCAACACCACTGTCGTCACGTTGTCGAGGAACGCGCTCACCACGGCGGTGACGATCGAGGTGAGCACCAGCAAGGCGTAGGGCCGGCCGCCGGCGCGCCGCACCGCTTCAACGGCGATCCATTGAAAGACTCCGGTCTTCGCCGTGATGTTCGCGATGATCATCATGCCCGCGAGTAAGAAGATGACGTTGAAATCGACCGACGCGAAGGCCTCACGTTGGTCGACGATCCTGAAAAGGATCATCAGCGACGCGCCGAGCAGCGCCGCGAGCGTGCGGTGGATCTTCTCGGTCACTATGAGTGCATAGATCGCGAGGAAGAGCAGACCGGCGACGAGCGCCGGGCTCATGAAGGGTGGGGAGCGGCAGATGTGACGATTACGCGTGAGTATGCGAGCGTCGGCAGGCGCAACCCTAGGCGAGGCTAGCAGTCGCGAACCGGTAACCTTCACATGGTGGCGGAGTTCGCGCGAAGTCGCTCGCTGGGGCTGGGTGGGACGGGTGCGCGGATCGGCCACCTGCTCGACGGCGAGCGCATCTTCGGTTACGTGCTGGTCGCCCCCGCGGTCGCGTACATCCTCTTGCTGGTCGGCTACCCCTTCGCGATAGCCGTCTGGTTCACCGTGAGCAACGCGACCACCGCACGGCCGATTGCCGAGTTCACCGGCCTCACCAATCTCCTCGCGGTTTTGGACGACGACATCTTTCGGCGCGCGCTGGCGAACACGTTCATCTTCACGATCACGTCCCAGGCGCTGCAAATGGTCCTCGGGACCATCCTCGCCTTTCTGCTGCTTCAGAACTTCCGCGGCCGCCGGATCGCACGCGCGCTCATCATGATCCCGTTCACGATCCCGATCGCGATCGGCGCCATGGCCTGGACATGGATGCTCAACCCCACATACAGCGTCATCAACTGGATGGGCGTCCATGCGGGATTGTTCACCGAGGGCCCGAACTGGCTAGGCGAGGAATACCCGGCGATGATCTCGATCATCATCGTCAACGTCTGGCGGAATCTTCCGTTCAGCGCGGTGGTGCTCACCGCCGGAATCAGCGCGGTGCCGCAAGAGATCCTGGAGGCGGCGCACCTCGACGGCGCGAACTGGTGGGTCCGTTGGCGGAAGGTGATCGTCCCGATCATCGCGCCGATCCTCTACATCGCACTGCTGTTCTCGCTCGTGTTCACCTTCACCGACATGACCGTGGTGTGGCTCATGACGAGAGGCAACCCGGTGGGAGAGACGCACGTCATCGCCTCGTACGCCTTCCAGACCGGCGTGGTGGCCGGCTCGCTCGGTCGAGGCGCAACGATGTCGCTGTTCCTGTTCCCAGTGCTCCTCGTCGGCGCGATCCTGCTGCTCCGGAACCTGAAGGCGCGGACGATCGACTGATGGCTGTCCTCGCCCAACGCAACGTCAGCCACTCGAGTGGCTATCGGCTACGGAAGGTCCGCAACAAGGTGCTCTTCTGGGCGGTGCTCGCGCTCTTCATCGTCTTCGCATGTTTCCCCGTGTACTGGATGTTCATCACGACCTTCAAAGAGGTGAACGACCTCTACAACCTCCAGAACAACCCGCTGTTCTTCCACCTGCCGCCCACGCTCGATCAGGTGCGCTATCTCTTCGAGAAGACCAACTTCTCTATATGGGTCGAGAACACCGCTGAGGTCGGTTTCGTCGTGGTGTTGATCACCGTGCTCGTCTGCGTGCCCGCCGCGTACGTGCTCGCGCGCTCGCGCTTCCCTGGGTCGGGCGGCCTGAGCATGGGGATCTTCCTCACCTATCTCGTGCCACCGACCCTGCTTTTCCTCCCGCTGTCGCAGCTCGTCGCGGGCTTTGGCCTCGTGAACAGCAAGTGGTCCCTCGCCCTCGTCTATCCGACCTTCACGATCCCGTTCTGCACATGGCTGTTGATGGGTTTCTTCAAGAACGTGCCGAAGGAGATCACCGAGGCGGCGCGCGTCGACGGCTGCAGCCGACTGGGCGCCATGTTCCGCATCGTCCTGCCGGTGAGCGTGCCCGGGATCCTGACCATCGTCATCTTCGCGTTCACGCTTGCGATGCAGGAATACGTGTACGCACTCACGTTCGTCTCGTCATCCGATGAGAAGATGATCACGCTCGGCGTGGTCACCGACCTCATCCGTGGGGATGTGTTCTTCTGGGGTTCGCTCATGGCCGGAGCGCTCATCGTGTCGATCCCGGTGGCTATCGTCTACAACCTGTTCATGGACACCTTCGTCCGAGGCATCACGGGCGGCGCGCTGAAATAGCGAAAGGGGCCGGTCGCCCGGCCCCTTCGCGTGGTCCCCACCCGCATCCACGGGTTCGCAGCTCGCGTTACAGCGGGAACTTCGTGAGCGAGTCCTGAAGCCGCTTCTTCGCGTCGGCGATGGTGTCGTCGATCGACTTCTTGCCCGTGATGAAGTTGGCGAACATATCGGTGACGTGGTGGTTGTTCAGCGCGTCATACGCCGCCTGCGAGGACGGGCCAGGGTAGCCGACCGGCTGAACGAAGTTGGCGATGTCCTGCAGGTGAGTCAGCTTGGTGTCTGTGCCCAGAACCGGCATCGGCTTCTGCTGGTGGCCCTTGAGGAATGGGTTGTTGTACCCCTTGCTCGCGACCATCTGTGCCGGCCAGTCGTCGCTGTAATCCATGAGGAACCAG
This sequence comes from Chloroflexota bacterium, assembly GCA_005879975.1. GTDB lineage: Bacteria > Chloroflexota > Limnocylindria > P2-11E > P2-11E > 3-1-20CM-2-70-9. The sequence continues at coordinate 4,290 of VBIL01000074.1, read as the reverse complement.
CGGGCCGCGTCGATGTTCTTGGAAAAGTTCCAGATCCCGTACACCGTGAACTGGATCGACGCGATCTGGTCCTTCGTGCCCTTCAGCGGGTTGTCGACGGCGATCTTCGCGGCCAGGTCCTTGTTCTGCGCTTCGATCGTGCGGTACGCACTGATCGGGTTGTAGATCCACGATCCCTTGCCCGACTGCAGATAGGTGTTGTTGTCTACGTCGGCCCAGGAGAGGACAGAGTTTTCCATGTTCGCATAAAGGCTTTTCGCGAAGTTCAGGACGGTACGGGTCTCGGGGCTGTCGATGGTGACCGTCTTGCCGTCCTTGCTGAACTCGTACGCGCCGTTCGACCACATGAGCGACCGCCAGGTGTGCTCCGCGTCCGACGTCTGGGATACGGCGCACCCGACGGGGTTCCCAGCTGCCTTCAGCTTCGGCGAGAAGTCGAGAAGGTCCTGCCAGGTCTCGAGATGGTCCTTCGTGTAGCCGACCGCCGGGCTCTTCCACACGTCCGTCCGCCACGACGAGAGGAATGGGACGAGGAAATCGGGGAAGCCGTACCACTTGCCCGCGACCTTGCCGATGGCCTCGCCCGCAGGGATCCAGCCGCCGTACATGTTCGCGGCGCGGTCCGCGATGTCGGTCACGTCGACAAGTGAGTCCTTGAACAGCGCGGGCAGGCCGTTCGCGAAGTGCGCTACAAGGTCGTGCCCCGATTTCGCGCCCACCTCGGCGGCGAAGCGCGCCGGGAGGTCAGCCTGTGGGATACGGTCGATGCTGACTTTCACACCGTTCGTGTCGCCCCACTTCTTCGCCCAACCATCAAGGTAAGTGTCGAAGTCGGGAACGAAGTGACTCCACTGCAGGATCTTCAGATCGCCGCTGAGCTTCGGTCGCGCGCTGATCGTCGCGGTGGCCGCCCCGGCGCTCGGTGATGCGCTCGCGCCGCCGCCGGGTCCACCGGCCTGTTGTCCGACGCATGCCGCGAGTGCCGGTGCGGCCGCCGCGGCTACCGCAGCCTTGAGCAATGTCCGTCTGCTGATGCGCTTGGTCGCCAACTCGTCGTTCACATCCACCTCCTGCGTCTCTCGGGCGAATCTATACCGACCGCGGCGCCCCGCGGACCTAACTTTCCGCTTGGCGCAAGCAATCATCGAGCCGGGCGAGGAGGCGAGCGAGGGGGCAGCTTAGTTAGCGGGACTCGACTCGGAGCAAGGCCTTCCCGCCGGCCGTCGGGATCTCGGCGAGCTGCCGACCGGTCAGCGCGTTGAGAAGCCAGACCGTCCCGTCGGATGACATCGCGTAGAGGCGACGGCCATCGGCACTCAGCGACAGGCTGGACACGACGCGGTCGGTGAGGAAGAGGCCCCGCAGCGCGAAATCCAACGTATCGACGAGGGCCACTCCGTGAGCGTCCGGGAAGTACAGCTTGCGTCCGTCAGGTGAAACCGCGCTTCGTGTCGCCACTTCCTGCGTCGCCGGCGTACCCGAGGAAAGACCGGCGATCGTCGCGGTGCTCCGGACCTTCAGCGTTGTGGCGTCGATAGCGGAGACCATGCCGAGCGCGCCGTTCACCGCATAGAGGGTCGTCCCGGATGGAGCGAGCGCGAGGGACCAGCCCAGACGCTTCTCGTAGCCGCCGGGGACGATGGGGAGGTCCAGGATGCAGAACGCATTTCGCGAGTTGAGATGAAGCACGTGGATGAACGGGCCGCGACTCGGGTTGTAGTAGAAACTGAAGTTCCACTGACCGTCGCGGCTCGGCACCGACGACTGATAGATCCCGTTCATGATGCCGTCGAGTCGCGTCGCCGCGTTGTTTTCTGTCGTCTGGGACGCCAGCTTCACATCGATGACCAACGTCTCGGATAGCTTCGAAGACGGCACGTCGTATACACGCACGCGGTAGCTGTACGCGGCGTTCAGGCCGAGGGTCCGTGCGGTCTCCGCGCCGATCCGCTCCGTGAGGTAGAGCGACGAGCCGTCGTCGCTGATCGCGTCGTAGGTGAACGCACCGGGGACATCGGCGGTGGCGGCAAGCTTCAGGAGCGCCGTGTCGATCACCGCGAAGGAGCTCGTCGCACCAGTCTGTCCGACCAGCACGAGCCACCGCCCATTTGGCGACAAGCCCGTCGGCGCTGGACCAGCTTCGTCCGCGAATGTGAAGGCACCCGGCAACGCGAGTCGGGTGATGGGCCGTCCGGTCTTGGCCTCGATCCACTGGAGCGCGGGTGGAGACGCGCCGTCTAGGGCGTAATAGACGGAGCCGTCAGGCGAAGCGACGGCGCGACCGAACGAGTGCAGCAGCTCGCCCTTGGTGTCACGCACCTGGATCGCCGACGCCGTCCTGAGCACGAGCTCGTCGTTCGCAGCCGTCGCGCGTCCCTGCTGATCGCCGGCACCTGCGGCGCAGGAGGCCAGGAGCGCCGACGCCGCCGCGAGACCGATCGCCGAACGCATCATCGACACCCCTACAACCCGCGGCCCCGGCAGGTTCCCTAAGGGATCGTCGATGCGATCCGGACCGCCTCCTCCTTGGTCACCTGGGCTTCCAGCCTGTAGGTGATGCCGCCGGCCTCCCAGAGCAGCGTGTTCCCGGCCAGGCGGAGCGTCTCCGCCTGGAAGTTGCCGTTCGGGTCGAAGTAAGAGAACTGGTGGGGCTGCCCCGAGAGCCACGTGGCGACCCCTCCGTTCAGGGGAACGGATTCAAGATGCGTTTCGGGTCCGGCGGTCTTGCCGACGACCGCCTGATCCAGCCGGCCGCGGAACTCGACGACGAGCGCGCTGATGCCCGGGAGCGCCGTCGCCGGCATCCCCTGACGCGAGCGGTACACGAGCGTGATGCGGACCGGTGCCGCGTCGACGTAGATCTCGTCGGGCGTCCCGAGCGCGGTGGGCGCGCGAACCGGGAACCCTGCGACCCGGCTTGCCTCCTCGACCGAGGCAGCCCGTTGGCCGGTGAATGTCACCACTGCGCCGGTCGTGGGCGCCGGCGACGGCGTCGCCGTGACGCGGAAGATCTGTATGCCCCTTAGGCCGAGGATTTCGGCAGCGCGCGCGACAAGATCCGGAGTGAGCGCGAGCGCCACCACGAGCAGGACCGCGAGAGTCGCCGCGATCGGCGCGAGCAGGCCCCGCGGAACCACGGGCGCCCACCAGGAACGCGCGCGGCGCTTGTCGATCCGCTCACGGACGGCCGGCCACATGTCGCGCGTGGGCTGCGGGAGCCGCTCGCCGATCTCCGTGAGGGCCTGCTCGAGCTCGCGATCGGACAGCGTCTTACCCATCGCGCGTCACCTCGCCCGACGCTACCTCGCGCAGGCGAACGAGCGCGCGCGAGAGCCGCGACTTCACCGTACCGCGTGCGACGCCGAGCGCCTCGGCCATCTCGGCCTCCGAGAGATCCATGAAATACCGGTACGCGATGACCAGACGATCCTCCTCACGAAGCTTGCGCAGCGCCCCGAGCACCAGCTCGCGCCGCTCGCCCGCCAAGGCCGCCGCCTCGGGCGACAGGGCCGTGTCACCCGAGGGGCGATCCTCGGCGACGCTGAGATCGACCGTCGGACGGCGGCCCAGCGCCTTGCGGCGGTTCTTGGCCTCGTTGGCGACGATCCGCAGCAGCCAGGGACGAAAGGGCGCACCGGTGCGGAACCGGTCAAGCGCGAAATACGCCTTGGTGAAGCCGTCTTGGGCCGCATCCTCGGCTTCGGCGGACGTGCCGGTGATGACGTAGGCGGTACGGGTGGCGAGGGCTTGGTAGCGCCTCACAAGCTCGCCGTACGCGTCGGTATCGCCATGTTGTGCTCGTTCCACGAGTACTGCGTCCTCCGCCGGCCGGCCCTCCAGGGAGTCGGTTCTCATCCCTCGTACAACGGTGCGGCCGAGCGGTTCCCGCATCACGCGGACACGAGTGTCTGCAGCTCCCGGACACGTGCCTCGACGCCTTTTTGGTCCGCCTGCTCGATGCCGTCGACGCTGAACTGCTCGACCGCGAAGGAGGCGCAGACCGTGCCGTGCAGGACCGCGCGGCAGAGCGTCCGGTCGTCGACCGTGCCCGACTGCGCCAGATGGCCGAGGAGCCCGCCGGCGAAGGCGTCGCCGGCGCCGGTCGGATCGCGCACCTCCTCGAGCGGATAGGCCGGCGTCCAAAAGGTCCGATCTTTCGTGAGGAGCAGTGCGCCGTATTCCGCACGCTTGATGACGACTGCGCGCGGCCCGAGCGCGAGGATCTGTCGCGCCGCCCGGATCACGCTGTGGGTCCCGCAGAACTGCCGGGCCTCCGCTTCGTTGATCGTG
>VBIL01000140.1 GCA_005879975.1 Chloroflexota bacterium | reverse complement strand
TCGACGCCGTCGAGCGGCGTCGGCGCGCGCTCGTGTGCCACGTTCCAGCGATCGTCGCCAACGCCGCGGAGGTTGACGAGCTGCACGCAGCTCACGGCTTCAGTGCCGCGCACTACCACGCACAGCGCCTCGGCGCGGGGACCAGCCCCGTACGTTGCCAGTGCCTCGTGCGCCAGCGTGATCACGCCATTGGTCGGTCCGACGTGAGTCCAGGCGAGATCCTCCGCCGGTAGGTCGAAGAGCAGCGGGCCGTTTCGCACCACGAAGTCGAACGCGCGACGGACGACCCCGAGTTCGCGCGCGTCGAGGCGCGCGTATCGCGGGTAATAGCCCTCGGTGAGGAGCGCACCGCTCTCCCCGGCGACGAGCTGCGTCGCGCCCGACGCGTGGATCGTCGCGAAGGCGAGCCGGAAGGCTGTCAGCGCACCGGCGGCGCGCGGCGTCGCGGCGAAGGGCGCGAGGTACGCGGCGAGGATGACGGGCTTGCCGGGCCGGAGCGTACGCGCCCGCCGCGCCAGCTCGTACAGATCGCGGTACGTCGTGTGCGGCTCCCACACCTCGATGTACGTTGCGGCGTCTGTAGAGATGGCGCGCAGCTGCTCGAGCGGCCACGCGTTCACACAGTTGAAGATGGTGCCGCCGCCGGGCCGCAGGGCGCGAACACGGGCGCACGCCTCCTCGACGAAGTCCGCGAAGACGGGCGCCATTTCGACGACCCGCCACTCACCGCTCGCGCGCGAGAGCGCATGCTTGGGAAACCCGTACTGGTCGATGTGGATGCCGTCGAAGTCGAACTCGCGGAGCGCGATCTCGTACTGGCGCAGGATCCAGTCACGCCAGGGCGAGCCCCGGGAAGGATCCTGCAGGTAGAAACGGTCAGCGAGGTGGAGGGGCACGTGAGCGGCGTCGTAGAGCAGCCAGTCGGGATGCTCCAGGCTGAACTCGCGCTCGGCGCCATACAGAGCGCCGTACGCGAGCGCGGCGATGCCTCGCTCGCGGCAACGGTCGAGGAGCCGCCGCAGCGTCGCGTGCGAGAGGCGCCGTCCCAGTGGGTCGACAAACGTCTCTTCGGACGGCAGGAACGTGTGATGGCTCGCCATCCAGTCGTAGCACTGCACGACGTTCAGATGCAGACGGGTGAGCGCGTCCGCGCGCCGCTCCGTCTCCGCCACATCTTCATCGGGAGAGAAATCAGAGACGAACCCGTAACGCGGTGCGTGCGACCAGTGCGGTGCGATATCGAACGCCGTTGTCGCGCGAGCTCCCTGGGCGAGCACCTCGATCGCGTAGCCGGCGCGCTCGAACGCGCTGACCGTGCCGTCGAGGCCGAGCTCGCCGCGGCCCAAGGAATCGAGCGCGACCTCGCACTCAACGTCGGCCACCACGCGCGACCCTTCGCGGCACCGCGCCCGCACCACGATCGCGCCGCGCGTTCCCTCAGCCACGATGCGCAGCGCGACGGGCTCACCAGGACGGAACTGCGCACGCGAGGGCCAGACCTCAAGGTGGCTCACCCCACTCGTTCGCCGAGCTCGTTCGCGAGGATTAGGTACATCGCGTGCGACCACAGCAGCGGCGTGGCCACCGGACCCCAGCGCTGCTCCCATACCGGTAGCATCGCCGGCGCGTAGGCCTTCGTCGGCACCTGCTCCGGCAGATTGCCCTCGGCGTCGGCCTGCGCCGCCATCCACTCCAGACACCGCCGCGCCTCCGTGCGGCGTTCGAGACGGGCATAGCACCAGCCGAGGAGCCCAGTCAGGACGACCCATGCGCCGCCGCCGTAGAACGTGTCGCGCCGGTAGCGGTGGAGGCCCTCGTCGAGGAGCTCGGACTCGATCCGCGCGAGCGTGCGTCGGAAGAGAGATCCGTCGAGCGGGACGATCGCGTGGGGCACGGCCAGGAAGAGGAGATTCGCATCCACCTCGTCGACGCCTTCGTGCTTCGTGAACGTACCGTCGCGGACCCCGCGTGAGAGAAGCGCCTCCCGCACCGCGACCGCACCGCCACGCGCCGCTTCGCTCCCCGTGGCGGCCCCATAGGCGGTGAGGGCGGCGAGAATGCAGCCCCATGTCGACGGGTGGCGCCGGTCGCCGGCCTCTTCCCAGGCGTCGAAGTTGGGCTCGTCCCATGCTGCCGCGAGGTAGCGCGCCACGAGCGCCGCCGCGCGCGCGGCGTCGCCCTCGAGAGCGCACCCCGTCCGGCGCGCGTGATCGAGCCGGACCACGAGCCATGTCGCGATGCCATCGAGCTGAAAGTTCGGCCAGTCGTCGGCGACGTGAGCGCCGTCCAGCGGATAGCGCGCGCGGAGTGCGCCCGCCCGCCGCGGCGACCCTGGTGGCGCGGCGATCGCCTCCTCAATCGCGGCCCGGTTTTCGAGCACCACACACTCTACCCAGCGGTGGAAGCGCGCGGCGGCGTCGCGCTCGGCGAATC
>VBIL01000073.1 GCA_005879975.1 Chloroflexota bacterium | reverse complement strand
GTCAGGGTCCTCATATATCGCCGAGCCCGCGACCAGGACGGTCGCGCCCGCCGCGGCGACGCGCGCGGCGTTGTCCGGCTTGATGCCGCCGTCGACCTCTAGCTCGGCCCCGAGCCGACGATCGTCAAGTGCGGCGCGGATCGCGCGCACCTTGTCGAGCGCGCTCTCGATGAACTTCTGGCCACCGAAGCCCGGACGGACGCTCATGACCAGGGCGAGGTCGACCGCGCCAAGGTGCGGAAGAACCGCATCGACCGCAGTCTCAGGGTTCAACGTGATGCCGGGGTGCACCCCACGGGCGCGGATCGCTGCGAGCGTCCCCGGCACGTCGTGCGCGGCCTCGACGTGGATGGTCAGGTAGGTGGCCCCGGCGTCGGCGTATCGGTCGACCCAGTCCTCGGGCCGTTCGATCATCAGATGGACGTCGAGCGGCAGCCGGGTGGCCTTTTGGAGGTCCGCGACCATCTTTGGTCCGAAAGTCAGGTTGGGAACGAAGTGGCCGTCCATCACGTCGATGTGGACCCAGTCGGCCCCCGCCTGCTCTGCGGCTCTCACCGCGTCGCCGAGCCGCGCGAAGTCGGCCGAGAGGATGGACGGAGCGAACTTCGGTTCAGCCATACGCGACTTTCGCCTTGTGGCCGCGATGGGCGGCTGGCATCATCTCCACTAGGAGGGCGTCAATGTACCGTCCGCAGAACCTCCGCATTCCCGGTCCCACGTTCGTTCCACAGGCGGTGCTCGCCGCGTCGGCGAGACCCCTGATAAACCATCGCGGGCCTGAGTTCGCCGCGCTCCTCGCGGCGTTGACCCGCGCGCTCCAGGACTTCCTCCGCACCGAGCACGATGTCCTGCTCCTCACGGCCTCGGGCTCCGGCGGCATGGAGGCCGCCATCGCCAACACGCTTTCGTCCGGTGACAAAGTGCTGGCCTTCAGCTGTGGCGCGTTCGGCGAGCGTTTCGCGGCGATCTGCAAGGCATATGGCGTCGACGCGCGTCGCGTCGACGTGCCGTACGGCCGGGCCATCGAGCCGGACCTCGTGCGAGACGAGCTCGCCAAGGAAAAGGGTAAGGACAGCGCGAAAGCGGTCCTCGTCACCCACAACGAGACGTCGACCGGCGTCCTCAATCCGCTCAAGGACATCGCGGCGGTCGTTCGCGACTCCGGAAAGCTCCTGATCGTCGACAGCGTCTCGGGGGCCGGATGCGCCGAGCTCGAGATCGACGCCTGGGGGATCGACGTGGCTATCACGGCCTCGCAGAAGGCGTGGGGTGCTCCGCCCGGCGTCGCCATGGTGACGATGAGCCCGCGCGCATGGAAGGCATACGAGAAGTCGAATCTGCCCAAGGCGTACTTCGACCTCGCCGCGTACAAGGCCTCGCTCGAGAAGGCGCAGACCCCGGCGACGCCAGCCGTCACGATCTTCATCGCCCTCCAGGAATCGTTGCGGCTCCTGGCCGAAGAAGGCCTCGATGCGATCATCCGCCGCCACCAGGGTCTCGCGCGCGCGACGCGTCGCGGGCTCCAAGCGGTCAATCTGCAGCTCTTCGCGGACGAGCGCTACGCGTCGCCCGCGGTCACCGCGTTCCGGCCGCCAGCGCGGGTCGACGCACGGAACCTCATTCGTATCCTGCGCGACGACCACGACACCATCGTGGCCGGCGGTCAGGGAAAGATGGAAGGTCAGCTCGTGCGGGTCGCGCACCTCGGGTTCGTCACGCTTCAGGACATCGTTGCGTTCTTCAGCGCCCTCGAGCTGACGCTGCGCGACCTGAACCAGCCCGTCGAGCCCGGCGTCGCGATGACCGCCGCGCTGCGGGCGTACGCGGAGACCGCGCAGCAGCCGACTCGTCCGGCCGCCCGCGCCGCCGCAGCTCGGCCGGCGACGGACGCGGTCGCCTCTCGTCGCTAGCCGCAGCGTCGTCCACGTCGCGGACCCTCTCGCTGAAGAGGGTCTCGCGCTGCTCCGCGCACGCTGCGAGGTCCGGCAGACGACCGGGCTGAAGGAGGCCGAGCTCGCCGCCCGTCTCGCGGACGTTGACGGGCTCGTCGTCCGCAGCGAGACCAAGGTGACCCTTCCGATCCTCGACGCCGCGAAGCGTCTCCAGGTGGTCGGCCGTGCAGGGGTGGGTGTCGACAACATCGACGTGCCGGCGGCGACCGCGCGCGGCGTGTACGTCGTCAACGCGCCGCTCGGCAACATCGTCGCGGCGGCGGAGCACACCGTCGCGCTCACTCTCGCGCTCCTGCGCCGGGTCGTCGATGCGGACCGCAGCGTCCGGGCGAATGAGTGGACGCGGTCGAAGTTCGTCGGTCGCGAGCTGCGCGGCAAGACGCTCGGGCTCATCGGGATCGGCCGGGTCGGCGGGGAGGTCGCGCGCCGCGCGGCGGCCTTCGGCATGACGGTCATCGCCCACGATCCGTTCGCGACGGAAGCCTCCGCACGGGCCGCGGGCGCGCGGCTCGTCGAGCTCGACGAGCTGGTGCGCAGCGCGGACGTGATCTCGCTCCACGTGCCGCTCACCGAGAAGACCCGCGGGCTCATCGATGCGGCCGCGCTCGGGAAGATGAAGCCGACCGCCGTGGTCGTGAACGCGGCGCGGGGCGAGGTCGTCGACCTCGACGCGCTCGCCGCGGCGCTGGAGAGAGGCACTATCGCTGGCGCCGCGCTCGACGTATTCGCGGAGGAGCCACTCCCGGCCAACGCGGCGATTCGCCGGGCGCCACGCACCGTCCTCACGCCACACATCGCCGGCTCGACAGCCGAGGCGCAGACGAACGTGGCGGTCGACGTCGTCGAGCAGATCCTGGATGTGCTCGACGGCCGTCCGGCGCGATTTGCGGTGAACGCGCCGCGGCCGCCCGCGGAAGAGGCCGGCGGGATGGCCTGGCTGCGGCTCGCGGAACGCCTCGGATCGCTCGCGGCACAGCTCCTCGACGATCGGCCCGCGCAGCTCTCGCTCTCCTACGCGGGCTCGGTCCTCGAGCTCGACCCTGAGCCGCTCCGCGCGGCCGCGGTAAAGGGACTGCTCGAAACGTTCAGCGAGCAGCGCGTGAATCTCGTGAACGCACTCGACCTTGCGCGCGCGCGTGGCCTGGTGATCGAGGAGCGCCGCGAGACCGAGGCCGCTCGCTTTGCAGCGCTGCTCTCGGTAAGCGTGGGCACGACCAAGGTCGCCGGAACTCTCACGCTGGGCGAGCCGCGAATCGTATTCATCGACGACTTCTGGGTCGACGTTCCCGTGGAGGGGCATCTGCTTCTCACGAAGCACCAGGACAAGCCCGGCTTGGTCGGACGGGTCGGTACGCTCCTCGGCGAGCACGACGTGAACATCTCGTCGATGCAGGTCGGCCGGCTGCACCCGCGAGGCGAGGCGCTCATGATCCTCACGCTCGACGATCCGGTGCCGGACGAGGTCCGCGCGCGCATCGGCGCGTTCGCGGACATCAACGCGGTCCGTACGGCCCGGCTGGGGGTCGGCTAGACGCGCGCTTGCAGGCGCTCTCTAGGCTGAGATCTCGTGATCGAGACGGTACGGACCGCCGCCCTGGGTCTCATCCTCGTCGTCGCGTGCGGACCCGCCCCGGCCGGTCGGCCCGAGTTGTCACCGACCCCGCCTCCTTCACCGACAGCGAGCCCGGCGGCGAGCGCCAGTCCGACGCAGGTTCCGACAAGCGATCCTCGCGCGCAGGGAGCGACGAGCGCCTCCCTCGCGTCTCGTACTTCACCGGATCCGCTCTATGAGCGTCCCTACGTGGGCGCGTACGAGCTGCCGAACCAGCCACCGGGCGGGACGCTGGATCATGGCGCGCTGCCCAGCATCTGGTATGTCACGAAGGGCACCGTGCGCTGGACTACCACGAGCGGCACGGTCATCGATCTGGGGACTGGCGAAGCTGCAGCGACCCCGACGCTGGGATTCCTCGAGTCGAACCCTGGGACCACGATCAACACCGCGTACGGGTTTCTCGTCTATGCGACGCAATCGCGACTCCTCCTCAGCAACCAGGTCCAACGCGAGATCGTCGCGAGTCCGATGCTGCCGGTACCTCAGCCGGCGGGTCCGTACACGCTGCGGCTCGATCTGGTGACGCTCGAAGCGGCTGGCAGGACCGCGGCGGCGACCCACGCCGGCGCGGCGGTCCTCGTCGTGCTCGATGGCGACATCGAACTCCGTCAGCAGGACGGCAAGCACGAGTACCTCGCCTCGGGCAGAGGAACTTCAGTCGTGCCCGGCGGCAGCATCCAGTTGTTCAATCGCGGTTCGGCGAACGCGCGTGTCCTTGAGTTCTTCTACACGCCCGACAGCAAGCCGTTCGAGACGCCTCTGACTTCCCCCCTCTGAGCTGAAGGCGCTCATGATCCTCACGCTCGACGACCCCGTGCCGACGAGGTCCGCCCGCGCATCGGCGCGTTCGTTGACATCAATGCGGTCCGTACGGCGCGGCTCGGGTGTAGTCACACCCTCCATAGACTTGCCCGGTGAGGCTTGCGAGCAGCCTCGATGATGCGACGCTCGTTGCGAACGCACGCGGCTACGAGGCGCTGCTGCGACAACGAGGCGTCAGCGTCGAGGCGAAGTACTACGAGAACGGGGGCCACATGACCCTGTTCCAGGACGCAACGCGCCAGGATGCGAGGCAACGGGCCATCGCCTTTCTGAAGACGAACCTCCAGGCATGATCGCCGTGCATCGGGCTTTCACGTACGTCTTTGTGATTCTCGTCTTCGCCTGCGGCGGGACGAGCAGCACACCGCCCACGCCCTCGGCGACAGCGATCGCCGCCCCGTCAAGCCCAACACCGACACGCCCGCCCCGGGCGATCTTCCCGAGCGTGACGACGTCGGCCGGAGTGATCTGGGAGCCGACCGACGAGCCACCGGGGCCGCCGGTCGAAGGCGTCAGGTGGTGGGCGAAGGGGACGTGGCCCGACGGCAACACCACCATCGCGGCGGTGTACGCCCCGCCCGGTGATGGACCGTTCCCCGCCGTGGTCTATCTGCACGAGGCGGCGGGTCTCACGCAGGCGCAACTCGACGTCGCGCGAAAGATCTCTGCGGGTGGCTTCATCGTCGTGGCCGGCTGTCGCTTCGAGTTAGCGCGTGTTCCGTGCAAGCGGCGCCTCAATCTGTATGAGACGAGCGCTGCCTTCGTCGACTTCGCCAAAGCCTTTCCGAACGCGCGGCGCGGCACTGCGGCGCTCGTCGGGGCCTCGGCCGGGAGTTCGGAGGCTCTTTACCTCACGCTAACGCGAAACGACATCTCCGCGATCGTGGCCGACTCTGGCGTCGGCATCGACTACCCGAAGGTGCCTGTGCTCGTGCTGGCAAGCCGCGCCGACTCGCTTATCGCGAACTCCGTCGAGCAGTCGCAGGCCTTCGAGGCCGAGATGCGCGCTCGCGGTGGGATCGTTGAGTCTCACTACTACGACATCGGCGGACACATCGTCCTCGTGAACGCACAGACCACCGACGACGCGATCCAGCGCGTGATCGCATTCCTATCCAAATACGTGACGCGCTAGGCGCCTCGCTGCCGCCCATGGGGTAACCTCACGCGGCCGATGGAAGCCGCGCGTTTCGAACGGACCGTCCGCACCGAATCGAGCGAGATCTTCGCGATCTACGGCGGCGCGCGCCGCGTTGGCCGCATCGATCTGCACTATGGGCGCTTCGAGGTGCATGGAACGCTGCTGCTCGAGGTCGACCTGACCGACGACGAACTGCAACAGATCATCGATCAGATCGACGAGGAGCTGGTGCAGACGCACGATCCGGAGCGCGAGGATTTCCTCGTCACCGTTTTCAAGTCGGAGGAGCTTGGGTTCTATAGCGATGAGTACGAAGGCGACGACGACTCGGCCGACGAAGAAGAAGACCGCTAAAGGCCCGCGGGCCGCGCGTCCGCGGATGCCGGCCGACTACGGTGTGCCGAAGGGCGCCACCGGGATGGTCCCGTGGCCCAAGACGCGCGGCATGCTGGAGCGCGCCCAATCACATTGGCTCGTGACGATCGACCCGGACGGCAAACCGCATCTGGTCGGTCAGTGGGGCGCCTGGATCGATGACCGCTGGTACTTCGAGGGCGGCGCCGACACGAAGTGGGCGCGGAACGTCAGGCGCGAGCCGCGCATCGCGATGGGCGTCGAGCGCGAAACGTTCGCGGTCATGGTGGAGGGCCACGCCGAGCGTCTGCCGACGGTGGAACGCTCGGTCTCGGAGAAGATCACGAAGCAGTACCGCGCCAAGTACGGACAGGTCTACAAGTACCGCCCCAAGCCCGAGCAGTGGGATAACGGCGGCTACGTGCTGACCCCGACGAAGGTGTTCGCGTGGGATGTCCGGGGATTCCCGCGCACCGTAACGCGCTACCGGTTCTAGCCCGCGACCGCGGCGACCTCGGCATCCGCGATTCGCAGCAGCTCGGAAGGCGCGATCGGAAAGACGGCATCGGGCAGGCCCGCCGCGGCCCACACCTCATCGAGCGCCAGCAGACCCTGGTCCGCCAGGACGCGGCACAACTGCGCGTGCGCGAAGGGCGGAACGCCGCCGATCGCGTAGCCGGTGAGCCTCTTCGCCTCGTCCGCGGTCGCGCGACGCACACCGCTGGCACCGAGCGCGGCTGCAAGGCGCGCCTCGTCCACGCGCGAGCGCCCCGAACAGAGCACCACCACCGGCTCCCCATCGGCCACGAAGACCAGAGACTTCACGATGCGCTCGACCTCTGTGCCGATCTGGCGCGCCGCATCCTCGGCGGTCCGCGTGGTGGCCGCGAAGCGCCGCACGACAAGGTTTACGCCGCGTTCGTTGGCGAAGTCGCGGACGCGCACGACATTCGGGTGCTCAGCGCTCAGCGGGAGTGCCGCGTGAAGAAACGGAGGATCCTGCCCGGAAGCAGCGTGAGCATCGAGCTGGCCGCGCGATGCCACGCGGTCACGGCTGCCTCCTCGGTATCGACGTCCACGCCGGCGGGCGAGTAGCGCTCCCGCACCCGCGCCTCGGCGATCGTCTGGACCGGCCCGGCCGTCTCGGGGAGCGCGGCACCGAGCGCCGACGCGAACTCATAGGTGGTTTGCGAATGGTGCGGCGGATACCCGACGTAGCTCGCGAGCAGCCGCGTCTTCGCCCACGCCGATTCGATCGGCCCGTAGCTGCGGAAGCGCCAGTTGAAACGGGCCACGGCGAGCGCGAGAAGGACCAGCAGCAACGCGAAGAGGACGAGCACCGGCCGCGGGTCGATCGCGCGGACGACCGCGACGACGCTGTCGCCCGAGAATCCGGAGCCGTCGCCGCCCTGATCGAGCTCGCTCTCGCCGCGGTTCACGCGGTCGGCGGCGTTGGGGTCGCCCGCGTCACCGCTACCGCCGGTTCCCGCGTCGCCGCCGCCGGCCCCGAGGGTCGAGTCGACGCGCGCGAAGGGTGGCTGCGACGGGGTGGGCTCGAATTCGATCCACCCGTACTGCGGGAAGTAGGCCTCGACCCACGCGTGGGCATCTTGCTCCCTGACGACGTACTCGCCGCTCGCGGCGTCGTACGTTCCCGTGGTGAATCCTTCGACGAGCCGCGCGGGAATGCCTTCCTCCCGCAGCATGATCACCATCGCCGACGCGAAGTACTCGCAGAAGTCTTGCTTCAGGTCGAAGAGGAAGTAGTCCACCGGATCGCGGCCCGGTGGTGTGGCCTTCACCTGCGGCGAGTACTGGAACGGCGGGCTTCGTAGGTACGTCTCGAGTGCCTCGGCCCTGTCGTACGTGTTCGGGATATTGTCGAGCAGCTTGTGCGCGAGGTCTTTTACTCGCTGCGGCAGGGTCGACGGCAGCTGCAGGAACTTCGCCTTGATGTAGTCGGGGTAGGTCGCCGGCGCGCGCCGCAGGGTCTGCTTATCGGCGACCGAGACGAAGCTCGTCACCGTGTAGGTCCCCGCGGCCTGCGACCGGTTGAGCGCATGGAGCGACGTCGAGTACGTACGGTCTTGGCCCGTGTAGAACTGGTAGGGAACGTCGACCTTCTGCGGCTCGTTCGCGGCGAAGAGGATGTTCGAGTGCGGAACGATGATGTCGAACCGCGCGTCGAACTTCTCGCGATCGCCAGTCGGCAGCGTGATCTTGTCGGCCTTGTCGTTTTCGGTCGTACGCCAGCTCGCCCCGGTGTAGAAGTCGTAGGCCACCGCGCGCCAGAAGTGCCCCGTGCCTGCCTGAACCGTCATGACCACGCGGTCGCCGAGGTTCGGCGACTGCCCCAGCCGGATCGAGTCTGAGAACGAGACGCCGCGCAGCCGGCTCGGTCCGGACACTCCAGCGAAGAACCGTTGCCATTCCGCCTCGACGCTGTGGTAAGGGCCTTCAAAGGTGCTCCATGCGGTGTTGAGCACCTCGGCCGCGCCGACGCGCGGCGTGACCAGCGCCATGATCACGAGGACGGCCGTCCAGGTCAGGCCACCGCGAAGCAACCGCCAGTCCATCTCGCCCGACGGCACGATGTTTTGCGTGGTCCACCGCTCCTGGAGATTCACGATATGGATGCGCACGAGGAGCACGAGCACGGCGAGCGTGAACACGATGAGGTCCGGATACAGGTTGGTGAGCGCGACGGACACGTTGATGACCAGGCAGGCCCCGTTGAAGAAGACCGCGTCCCAGATGCGCCCGTTGCGCGCGAGCGCGAACGATCCCACGAAAGTCGCGCACCAGACGGACGCGCCGAGGAGCACCACGAACACCGTCGGATCGCTCGCGGCCTCGCCGGCGAGGACCTGAGTGATCCAGTTGTTCACGAGGATCGCGAGGTGCACGAGTCTCTCGCGGAAGGCAACACCGCCGGTGGAAGCGAACGTCGTGCCGATCACGATGGCGAGAGTCCCTACCGCTGCGCCGACCAGCATCGAGCGGCGCACACGCGTCCGGCCATTCCCGAGGAGCGTGCCGACCAGGACGCCGGCGAGCGCGATCCACCAGAAGTGCTCGTCGATGTCCACCCAGTCCGCGTGCTGGAGGGAGAGCGGATACATCGAGACGACGACGAGGTAGATCGGCAGCGCGAACCACCCGCCGCGGAAGCGCAGCCGCCGCAGGCCCACCGGCGGGAAGAGCGCGTGCAAGGCGCGCACGATGGATTCGCGTACCGGGGCGCGCATCACGCGATCGCCGCCGGCGCTTCATGGAAGAGCTCCTCGATCGGGGCGCCCGCGGCCAGGTGCGCGCTCGGGATGCCGGCGACGGCAAGCTCGCCGAGGACCGCTCGCCTGCGCGCGCGATCGCGCTCGTCCAGGTCCACCGGCGGGCTGACCACGACCGCCTGCGTGGCGATGTTCGTCTCGCGCAGGGTGCTCGCCGGCCGGACCCATCCGCGGTCGAGCGAGGGCGTGATGAGGAGGCAGGATGCACCGCGCCGCAGGCGCGGCAAGGTCTCCACGAGCGTCTCCTGCAGCGTTCGCGTACCGCCGGCGTGCACCTCTGCGAGGTACTGCATGAGCTTGCCGAACTGTTTCGTCCCCCGGTCGGGATGGAGAACCTCGGCGCGATGTCCGTTCGTGACGAGGCCGACATTCCGGTGCGCACGGAGCGCCTTCGCGACGACCGACGCCGCGACGGTGACCGCGCGCTCCTCGGTTGAGTCCTCCCCGTCGCCGTGATGCCACCGTCCGTCCAGGTCGAGGTAGATCCAGAGGTCGGCGGTCTTGTCGAGCTCGAACTCCTTCACGTGCAGGCGGCGGTGCCGCACCGATGAAGGCCAGTGAATTCGGTTCATCGCGTCGCCCGGCCGGTACTCGCGGATGCCCATGACCATCGAGGTGGACTGGAGCGAGCGCTGGCCGGTGAGGACGTTACCCTCGAGGAACGAGCCGGGGAGCGTCCAGAACGGCAGTCCAACGACGCGCGGATAGACGAGCAGCAGCGCTTCAGAGGGGATCCGCGCTTCGGTGGCGAAAAGGCCGAACGGATCGCCGCTCCGAAGCACGATCGGCCCGAGTCGGAACCGACCGCGTCGCTGCGCCTTGGCCAGGACCTTCCACTTGCGCGTCTTGCGCCCGCCGATCGAGAGCACGCGACCCGGGAGTGGCTCCGGCCAGTTCGATCTTTCAAACACCTCGAGCCAGAGCTTCCCGAGCGCGTGGTTGTTGTTGAGCT
This sequence comes from Chloroflexota bacterium, assembly GCA_005879975.1. Classification (GTDB taxonomy): domain Bacteria; phylum Chloroflexota; class Limnocylindria; order P2-11E; family P2-11E; genus 3-1-20CM-2-70-9. Next base: position 11,009 of record VBIL01000073.1, on the reverse strand, counting down.
CGTAGGAGAGCTCGATCGTGTCGCCAAGATGCGCGTAGGACTGGCCCAGCGAACGTTTCACGGAGAGGCCCTCGAGGGTGAGCCGCGCGAGGATCCACATCGCGATCGCGACGAAGAGGACGAGATACGAAAGGTACGAGAGGAGCTCGACCCCCGTCGACACGGCGACGATGAAGAGGACGAGCCAGAGGACCCCGAAGCGCCAGGGTTTCAAGGCCCTTAGGCCCGAAGCGCTTGCGCTGAGCTCGACTCCACAGGCACGGAGGCGAGGATCTCTGCGATCACCGTCGTCGCGGCGAGGTCCTTGAGCCGCGCTTGCGGCTGAAGGATCAGGCGATGTGCGAGCGTCGGCGCGGCGAGCGCCTTCACATCGTCCGGGACGACGAAGTCGCGGCCGTTCATGGCCGCGTAGGCTTGTGCGGCGCGCGAGAGCGCGAGCGAGCCACGGGGTGACGCCCCGAGGTACACGTCCGGGTGCGACCGCGTGGCCGTCACCACGTTGACCACGTACGTCTTTACCGGCTCGGCGATGTGGATCTCGCGCGATGCCGATTGCGCGTGGAGAAGCTCCTCCGCGCTCATGACCTGATCGATCGTCTCGAGCGGATGGATGATCCGCTGCGCGTCGAGGATCGCGATCTCTTCGCGCTCCTTCGGGTAACCGAGCTGCACCCGCATGAAGAAGCGGTCGAGCTGCGCCTCGGGAAGCGGGAAGGTGCCTTCGTACTCGATCGGGTTCTGCGTCGCCATGACCAGGAACGGTTCGGGGAGCTGGTACGTCGTCCCGTCGACGGTGACCTGGTGCTCCTCCATCGCCTCGAGCAGCGCGGACTGCGTCTTGGGCGTCGCGCGATTGATCTCATCCGCGAGGACGATCTGGGTCATGACCGGGCCCGGACGGAACTCGAAGGCATTGGTTCGCTGGTTGAAGATCGAGACGCCCGTCACATCCGACGGGAGCAGGTCCGGCGTGAATTGGATCCGCCGGAACGAGCAGCCGAGAGACCGGGCGAGCGCCTTGGCGAGGACCGTCTTGCCTGTGCCGGGAACGTCCTCGACGAGGATGTGGCCGCGACAGACCAGGGCGACGAGCGCGAGCTCGATCTCGTGGTGCTTGCCGAAGATGACCCGCTCGACGTTCTCGACGACGCCAGCGACCAGCGCGTTGAGGGCCTTATCCACCGTGCTTACGTCCCCTCTTCGTTGAGTTTCCGCGCCCGTCCAAGAAGTATGGGAGTTGTATAGAGAACAACGCAGGATCTCCCCAAGTTCATATACGGCTCCGCCACTTCGCCAGTTCCGACGGCTCCGGCAGCTCAGAAGGCGGGCGGGTCCTGTCCCGGCTCGCGGGGGGCCTCTCGCTTCGCGCACCCTCCCCGCCTTGCGGCTCGCGTTGCTCGCCGCGGGCGGGTCCCCGGGGAACCCGCGCTTTGCGAGAGCCCCCCGCATCGCCGTGCCACCCGCCCGCCTGGGCGCTACTTCCCCAGCGCCGCCCGCATGACTTGACCGCCGAGGGGCGCCGCTGTGACACCCCCTTCTGCGGCGTTCTCGACGATGACGGCGACCACCACGGTCGGAGCTTGGGCTGGAGCGAAGCCGACGAACCAGCCATGGGGGGCCTCGCCAGGGCGGTTCTCCGCCGTGCCGGTCTTTCCGGCAACGTCCACTCCGGGGATCTTGGCCCCGAACGCGAAGGCGCCCGGTCCGGCGACCGCCCCGACGAGCATGGTCGTGAGGGTCTTGGCGGTGTTCGCGGAGACCACTTGCCCCTGCGGGCCGGGCGCGACCTGGCGCACCACGTGGCCCTCGGCGTCACGGACCTCGGTGGCGTAATGGGGTGTCGGCATCACTCCGCCGTTGCCGATCGCCGCGTAGATCAGCGCCATCTGGAGGGGCGACACGAGGAGCTCGCCCTGTCCATACGAGGTGTCGGCGACGAGCGTGGGCCGATCGAGAACCCCTGACTGCGACAGCTGGCCCTTCGCCCCCGGCAGGTCGAGCTTCGGAGTTGCGCCGACGCCGAAGCGCTTCGCATACTCCGCGAGCTTCCCGCCGCCGATCTGGAGCCCGACCTGCGCGAAGTAGATGTTCTCCGAGAGCCGGAAGCCGTCGGACATGTCGAACAGCCCGTGGGCGTGTGATGCCGATCGCACGAAGTAGTCCCCCCAGGAGCGGTCGGGTTGGTACGGGTCGTCGACGCGAAGCTTGTTGGTCGGGTCGAACCCGGACTCGAGGGCGGCAGAGGCGGTCACGACCTTGAACGTCGAGCCCGGCGGGTACAGGCCCTGAGCCGCGCGGTTCAGAAGGGGGTGGTCGGGCGCCTTGTTGAGCTGATCCATCGCCAGCTGCTGGCGCTGCGGATCGACCACGGCGGCGGCCTTCTGGATCTTCTCGTCGATCCCGAGCACCACCGAGCCGACGGCCTGGCGCTCGCCGAGGTAGCGCGCGCGCCAGATCGAAATCGGGTCCGCCCGGTCCTGACCGATCAGCGACTCGGCGTACGCCGCCTCGACGCCCGACAGCCCGAACTGGACCGACGCGTAACCCACGACCTGCGCGAGGCTCTGGTCCTTGTAGGAGCGCACGAAGCCGTTGGTGCTCTTCTCGCTGGTCGCGAGCGGGGCGCCGCTCCGATCGAGGATGGCGCCGCGGGGCCGGTCATGCGACGCGGCGATGAGCCGGGGATTGAACGGATCGTTCGCGAGCTGGTCCGACGCCAGGATCGTCCAGTAGCTCACGCCCACCGACGTCACGAGGAACGCGACGGCGAGAGCGAGCGTAAGCGAGCGGATGTTCGCGGCGATCGGCGTGCTCAAGGCCCGCCTCGCATGCGATTCGAAACCTCGCTCGCCCGCAGGAGAAGCGCGACGAGCATCCAGTTCGTCACGAGCGACGAGCCCCCGTACGCGACGAACGGAAGGGTGATGCCGGTGAGCGGGATAAGCCGCGCGTTGCCGCCCACGATGACGAGCGTCTGGAGGGCGATGATGAAGGACAGGCCCGCAGCCAGGAGCTGCAAGAACGTCGTGGGCGCGCGCAGCGCGATGAGCATCCCGCGATAGAGGAAGAGCAGGTAGAGCGCGAGGAGGGCGAGCGCGCCGGCGAAACCGGTCTCTTCCGCGAACGCGTCGAATACGAAATCGCTCCACACGACCGGGATCCGATCCGGCATGCCGTTCCCGAGCCCGGCGCCGAAGAGTCCGCCGTTGGCGAGCGCGTAGAGCCCCTGCACGAGCTGATAGCCGGCGCCGAAGCGGAGGTCATCGTCGAACGGCCGAAGCCACGTGTCGACACGCGCCTGAACGTGACCGAACAGCTGATACGCGACGAACCCACCGACGAGCAGCAGCGCCAGGCCGAGGACGGCATAGAAACCCTCGCCCGTCGCGAGAAAGAGCATGGCCAGGAAGATCCCGAAGAAGAGCGCGGTCGCGCCGATGTCTTTTTCGAAGACCATGACGAGCATCGCGATCCCCCACATCGCGACGATCGGCACGAGGTACGGGATCGGCGGGATCGGGAATGGCCCGATGCGGCGCTGCGACTGGGAGAGCACCTCCCTGTACTCCTCGAGGTACGCAGCGAAGAAGACGACGAGGAGCAGCTTCACGGCCTCCCACGGCTCGATGGATCCCGGTCCGACCTTGATCCAGATGCGCGCGCCGTTGATCTCGCGGCCGATGATCGGGAAGAGCGGCGCGACCAGAAGTAGTACGCCGAGAAAAGCCCACGTCCACTTGAACCGCGCGAGTGCGGTGAGATCGCGCGGGATGAGGATCGTCGCAGCGAACGCGCCGACGGCGATGATGGTCCATGAGAGCTGCTGCAGAAGCAGGTCGGACGCAAGTCGCTGCACCAGGACCAGCCCGATGGCGGTGAGTCCGGCGGCGATGGGCATGAGCACCTGATCGCCACGAAAGCGCCGTGCGATGAGGAACGAAGCCGAAAACGGCGAGCGCTGCCACCCAGACCAGGAGCGAGAGCTCTGTGAAGCGGGCGCGTCGGAGCGGGACGCCGGCCTGAGCGCGGATCACTGCTCGAGCCGCAGCGCGACGCGTCCGATGCCGAGCTCATCCCCGTACTGGAGGCGCTCCCGCGAACGCACAGTCTCGCCGTTCACGAGCGTGCCGTTCGTGCTGCCGCCGTCCTCGACCCACCACTCGCCGTCGGTGAATTCGACCAGCGCGTGCCGCGCCGACGCGGCCTCGTCGTTTATCACCAGGTCGTTCCCGGCGTCCCGGCCGATCGCGTTCACCGCGCGAAGCGGGAGGCGATCGCCCACCCGCGGCGCGCCGCGGACGCTGCGCTGGACCACCAGGAAGGCGATCCCCCGCGGCCGCGCCGCGATCTGGGTCTCACTCCCGAGCGAGCGCTGAAGCGCTGCGAACGCCCGGATGACGAAGAGGTAAAGCACGACCAGGAACGCGATGCGCACGCCCCAGAGAAGGACCACGAACGTGAGCTCCATCCTGTCTATTCGGCGGTACGAAAGAGCAGTTCGACCCCGCCGATCGCGATGCGGTCGCCGTTCGAGAGCACGATCTCCGCAACGCGTCTCCCGTTGACATACGTGCCGTTCGTGCTCTGGAGGTCGTACAGGGTGTACCGCCCGAGGCGCACGCGGATCTCCGAGTGCTTGCGCGACACGCGCCGATCGTCGAGCACGATGTCGTTCTGTGGGTCGCGGCCGATCGCGAGCGGCTCAGGCCCGAGCGCCATCTCGCGACGGTCTTCGCCTTCGCGGATCACGAGCGACGCTTTGGGCACGCGGGGCTTCTCGCGAAGCAGCTTCTCGCGGTCCAGGACCATCGTGTGCCCGCCTGCGACAGCGCCCAGCGTTTTCGCGTCGGGCTCGACCTCCTCGCCGGATGCGTCGACGAGCGCGCAGGACACGCGCAGATCGCCCGCCGACAGATCCTCGTCGCGCTCGATCTCCACGGTCGGGAACGCCAGGAGCGTGTAGTTCCGGTCCCTCGCGGCGCCGAGGATCGCCTCGGAGAGATCTTGCTCGAGGCTCCGGCGGTACTGCTCGAACTGCGCGAAGTCGGTGGGCGACAGCGATACGACATACGAGTTCGGGACGAACGTCTTGCTGAGCGAGATGGTCTGATGCGACTCCATCGCGCGGATCAGGCGCTTGCCGATCTGGACCGGCTGCAGCTTCGCGCCGAAGAGCCGCGCGCTCCAGCCCTCGATGAATCGGCTCGCGAACGCCTCAAGCCGTTCCACGCGTCTTCACGACCTCCGCGCCGATGAGGATGATGACCGCCGTGAGGTAGATCCACGTGAGAAGGCCCGCGGCGAACGCGAGCGGCCCGTATGCCGCGAACAGGCTCAGCGCGCGAGTGAAGTAGCCGAACGCCAGCTTGGCGACCTCCCACAGCAGGGCGGATACCAGAGCCGCGTTCGCGGCAACGCGACCGCTCACCCGACGCCGCGGCAGCGCCCGGTACACGAGGTAGAAGAAGACATAGCCGAAGAGAAGCCCTGCGAGCGGCGAGAGGACCGGCAGGGCGATGGATACAACCGTCCCGAAGCCGGCCTCTCTGAGCGCGCCCGAAAGCGCCGCGACGCCGTACGACAAACCGAACGAGGTCACGGCCAAGGCGGCGATGCCGGCGAGGAAGGCGGCCGTCTCGAGATGGCCGCGCAGGAATGTGCGCCGGCCCTCCCGGCCGAGAACGGCCGCGAGCGCGAGCTCCAGCGAGTTGCGGACCGCCGTGGCGGAGAGAACGGTGCCAATCACCCCAAAGCCGAGCGAGACCGCACGGCCCTGCACGAGCTCACGCGCGATTCGCGTCTCCTGCGCGGTAGCCGATGGGTAGATCTCGCGGATGATCTGGACGATCTCACGCTGCGCCTGATCCGGCCCGTAGACGAATCCGAGCACGCCGACGATGAGCGCGAGCAGCGGGATGAGCCCGAAGAAGATCTGGTAAGCGACGGCGCCCGCGAGAAAGGGACAATCGTCGGCGAAGAAGCTTTCCAAAACGGCGCGGGCGCGCGTGACGAGGCTTCTTAGGATGACGCCCCGCTCTTGGGCGGCTTCTCAGCGCTCTTAGTCTCCGATTTCGTCTCGCTCTTGGTCTCGGCCTTGGCGTCGGATTTCGTCTCGCTCTTCTCGGTCTTCTCGGCGGGGCGGCTGTCTGTCTTGTACCACCCCGATCCCTTGAAGACGATCGCCGGAGACCCGATCAGCCGGCGCGGCTTCTTACCGCACTTGGGGCACTTCTCGAGCGGCTGGTCCTTGTACGACTGGACCGCCGAGAACGCGTGCCCGCAGTGATCGCAGCGGTAGTCATAGATGGGCACTCCTGCACCTATCATCGCAGCCGGTGGCGGCCGAAGTCATTCCCGCGAACGTCCGCGAATCGCCAGGCCGTCGTCTTCCGGTCGAAGGCATACAAGCGTGGCTCTTTGTCCTTCCTGCGCTCCTCATCATCGGAATTTTCAAGATTCTTCCGGCGATCGCCGCCTTCTACATGTCGCTGTTCAAGTGGGATGTCGTCCAAGGCGCGTTTCGCGGCCTGGGCAACTACACCGACTGGCTCTACGACAACTCCCTGCGGAGCCCGGACTTCTGGCGATCGCTGTCCACTACGTTCACCTACGTGATCTTCACCGTACCGCTCGAAATGGCCATCGCTCTTGTGATCGCATATCTGCTCTTCCAGAAGATGCGTGGGCGTGGCATCTACCGAACGCTCTACTACCTGCCGTACGTGACTTCACTCGTGGCGGCAGCCGCCGTCTTCGTCTGGGTCTTCCACCCGCAGTACGGATTGATCAACGACGTCATCGGGCTCATCGGCATGGGCCCTCAGTCCTGGCTGGACGAGCCACGGGGACTCTTCGAGCTCATCGCCTCGTCATTCGGCGTGACGCTCCCCGCGTGGCTCGCCGGGCCGAGCCTCGCGCTCGTCGTCCTCTCGCTCGTGACGATCTGGCACTACATGGGCTACCAAATCGTCATCTTCCTGGCCGGCCTCTCGAACATCTCGAGCGAGTACTACGAGGCGGCGCGCCTCGACGGCGCCAGCGAGCGGCAAATCTTCACCAGGATCACACTCCCCCTGCTCTCGCCGACCACGTTCTTCGTTTTCACTGTGGCGTCGATCGGTGTGCTCCGCTCGTTCGACTCGGTTTACGTCCTCACGAACGGCGGGCCGCTGGACACAACGCGCACCGTGACGATGCTGGTGTTCAAGACAGCGTTCCAGCAGGCGCAGTTCGGCCTTGGCGCGGCACTCGCGTTCATCCTCACGCTCGTCATCCTGCTGTTCACCCTCGTCCAATTCCGTGTGCTCGGGCGGCGGGTCAACTATGGATAGAGCGGTACCGATCGCGAGAGGTGTTCCGCGCTTCACCGCTCGGCCCCCCGCGGGGTCGATCGTGAAGCATCTCTTCCTGATCCTCGCGGCCGTCGTGGTCGCGTATCCCTTCTTCTTCATGGTCACGAGCGCCTTCAAGGATCTCCTCGAGGCGACGCACACGCCGCCGACCCTTCTTCCGACCAAGCTGCACCCGGAGAACTTCGTTGATGCGTGGAATCGCGCGCCATGGGGCCGCTACTTCGTCAACACGATCCTTGTCTCCGTGGTCGTAACGGTCCTCGAGCTCGCGACCGCCTGCCTCGCCGCGTACGCCTTCGCGCGGATGCGCTTCCCCGGCAAGGGCATCCTCTTCACGCTCTTCCTCGCGACGCTCATGATCCCCGGTGAGGCCACGCTCGTTCCGAACTATGTGCTCATGAGCCCGAGCAAGGCCGCGTGCCTCGGACTTCCCTGCCTCGGCTGGTTCGACACGTACCAGGTACAGATCGTTCCGTTCATCGCGAGTGCGTTCTCGATATTTCTGATGCGCCAGTTCTTTCTCGCGATCCCGAACGAGCTCTCCGACGCCGCCCGGATTGACGGCGCGGGGCACCTGCGGTTCCTCTGGAGCATCGTCCTCCCGCTCTCGGTCCCGGCCCTGATCACGGCCGGCCTCATCACCTTCCTGGGCTCTTGGAACGCCTTCCAGTGGCCCCTCATCGTCACGTCGAAGCCGGACTTTCGGCCGGTCCAGGTGGGGCTCTCCGCGTTCCGCCAGGAAGCAGGGTCGAGCTACCATCTGCTCATGGCGGCGTCCACGTTCGTGGTCGCTCCCATCGTGCTTCTCTTCCTGGTGGCCCAGCGCTACCTCGTGCAGGGCATCGCACGGACGGGCATCCGGGGTTAAGGCAAGTGCGTATTACGAGCGAACGGCCGGTGGAGCTCAGGAGGGAAGACCCATGCGAATGAAGGCGGCGATCCTCGCGACCCTCATGCTGGTCAGCGCGGCCTGCAGCGCCGCGGCACCCGCGCCCCAACAGTCGACCGAAGCCGACATCACGCTCTCGGGGGCACCGGTCGGCATCACGCTCTGGCACGCGCTCAGCGGACCGCAGCAAGTAGCCCTCGACGCGATGGTCAAGAAGTTCAACGAGACCAACGGCAAGGGCATCACCGTCAGCGCGCTGAACCAGGGTAACTACACCCAGCTTTATCAGAAGACGCTCGGCGCGATCCAGGCCGGCGCTTTGCCGGAGCTGGCGCACGCCTACGAGAGCTTTGTCGCCGACTACATGAAGGCCGACGTGGTCGTCGACCTCGGTGCGTACAAGGACAGCTCGAAGAACGGCCTCGCGAAGGCGAGCCAGGACGACATCTACAAGGGCTACTACGACACCAACACCTTCCCGCAGTACGGGAACAGGCTGCTGTCGTGGCCGTTCACCAAATCGCTCGCTGTCATGTATGTAAACAACGACGTACTGAAGGAGATCGGCAAGCCGATCCCCAAGACCTGGGATGAGTTCGAGGCCACGGCGGTCGCCGCCACGAAGAAGGACGCCTCGGGCAAGGTGACCCGCTACGGATTCGCCTTCAACACCGACGCCTCGTATTTCAACGCGCAGGTCTACGCTCGTGGCGGCGGCCTGATGGCGGCCGACAACAAGACCGTCGCCTGGAACGGTAAGGAAGGCCTCGCCGTCCTCCAGATGTACGACCGCATGAACAAGAACGGGTCGGGCTACAGCCCTAAGGGCTTCGACTTCCAGAACGATCTCGCAGCGGGCAAGCTCGCGTTCTTCCTCTCGTCGACCTCGACACTTCCATTCATGAAGGACCTCGCTGACAAGGCGCCATTCAGCTGGAGCATCGCGAACTTGCCGCAAGCCACCACGGACGCGACGAAACAGAAGACCGTGCAGTTCGGCGCGAACGTGGCAGTCTTCAAGAGCACGCCCGAGAAGCAGCTCGCGTCGTGGCTCTTCATCAAGTGGATGAGCGACACCGACCAGTCAGCGCAGTTCGCGTCGACCTCGTATTACATGCCGGTGCGCAAGACCGCGGCCGACTCGCAGGTCCTCAAGGACTACTGGGCCAAGGTCCCACAGGGGAAGCAGGGCTTCGACCTCATCCAGTACAGCTCCCCCGAGCCGAACATCCGCGGACAGCAGGACATCCGCGATGTGATCTTCAATATGATCACCGAAGTCATCACCGGAAAGTCCACGCCGGACGCCGCGATGAACACCGCGGGCACCAAGGCCAACCAGATCCTCAAAGACGCGCAGTAGCTCGATCCCATCAAAGAAGCGCCGGAGCCGTCTAGGTTCCGGCGCTTCTGTCTGGCAGCGAGGCGGGTCCTGTCCCGGGTTCGGGGTCGCGCCCTCGCCGGCCTTTCCCGCTCCATCCCCGTTGGTTCGCCGCTTTCAATCCCGCGGCCGGCCGCGGCTCGTTCGCGACCCCTCACCCGTGCCACCCGCCTCGCCCTAAACGGATCGGGCCTAACCCGGCGCGTCCTCAGTTTGGCTCGGTGGTCTCAGCCGCCTTGTGCGCGGTGGGGTGGGCCGACGACTTCGATCCCGTAGCGCTCGGCAACGGGACCGAGAACATCGGGCCCTGGCATGGCCAGGCCGGCGGGCGGCTGGTCCGTCGTCGCGGGTTGGCCGAGCTCTGTGGCGAAGCGTTCGAACCCCGCAGGCGAGGCGAACACGAGAACGCGCGTCGGCTCGACATCGACCGTGAAGGTGTGGGCGATGCCGCTCGGCGCAAACACGAAAGAACCCGCCCCCGCCTCGAGCACCGCGTCGCCAACATAGAAGGTCATCTGGCCGTCGACGATGTACCAAGCCTCATCCTCGTTGTGGTGTATGTGTAGAGGAGGCTCGGTGGCGCGGAAGGCGAGCGCCTCCACGAGCGCGAACCGGCCGCCGGCGTCAGCCTCAGTCACCTTCATGGTGAAGCGGCCGCCCACTGACCAGACCGACTGCCCTTCGCCCCTCTTCAGCAGGAACGGCTTGCGCGCGCTCGATGGCCTCGCGCTACGCGCACTCATCCGCCGCGCTTCTTCAGCTCGGCTTCGAGGAGCCTGACCCGCGCTTCACGCTCCGCGAGCTTGGCACGCTCTTTTTCCACCACATCTTTGGGAGCTTTCGATGTGAATCCTGGACGTGCAAGAAGCTCCCGTGACCGTTTCGTCAGGTCCAGCGCTTCGGCGAGGTCGCGGTCGAGCCGCGAGCGCTCTGCTTCCGGATCGCGTTCGACGACGAGTCGCACTGCGATGCCGCGCACCATGGTGGGCGTCCCTTCGTCCTCGCCAGGCCGGACGTCCGCCCGAGTCAGCTCGCCGACCAAGTCCAGGTTCTTAGCCACCGACTTTGCATCGCCGCTGAGTAGCACCTTCACTCTCGCCGATGGGTCGACTCCCGCGTCTTGCCGCAGGTTGCGAATGGCGCGGACGAGCTCTATCAGGACGGCAAAACGCTCCTCGAGCGCAAGGTCGCGGGCCCCGAGAGTCGGCCACCTCGCGGTCACCAGAGAGGGCGCATCGTCGGACGTCCGCGCGCGTGACCGGAGCTGGAGCGCGATCGTCTCGCTGATGAAAGGGACGAGCGGATGCGCCAGGCGCAGGGCCCGGTCGAGGACGTACGCCAGCGTGCGCACCGCCTCCGTCGCATCCTCGCCACGCAGTGCCGGCTT
>VBIL01000025.1 GCA_005879975.1 Chloroflexota bacterium | reverse complement strand
CCATCGGTGATCAACAGCCTGCTCGTCGCGGTCTTCACGATCGTGTTCGGGCTGGCCCTGGGCACCCCGGCGGGATACGCGCTCGCCCGCTTTCACTTCCGAGGGCGAGAAGCGTTCCAGGTCATCGTCCTGGCCACAAAGATGTTCCCGATCGCGATCCTTTCGATCCCGCTCGCGGTGACCTTCCTGCAGCTCGGCCTCTACGACAACCTGGTGAGCGTCGCCCTCGTGCATACCGCGATGGCCCTGCCGTTCGTCATCCTGGTCACCGGCGGAGTGTTCGTTGCTGTCTCGCACGAGCTCGAAGAGGCGGCGCAGACGCTCGGCTGCAGCCGCTGGGGCGCGTTCCTCCGCGTGGCTTTGCCGCTCGCGCTCCCTGGACTGGCCGCGGCCGCGATCTTCACCTTCGTGATCTCGTGGAACGAGGTCTTCGCGGCGACGATCCTCACGCTGCGCGCCCGTACCCTGCCGGCGCAGGTGCTCGCCGGGCTCGGAACCTCGCCACTCGGCTTCAAGTTCGCGGGCGGTCTGTTCATGGCGCTGCCCGCGGTGGTCTTCATCTTCATGATCCGCCGCTACCTCATCAACCTCTGGGGATCGCGCTGATGGCCGGGATCGGGATCGAGAACGCGACCAAGCTCTTCGGAAAGACGCTGGCCCTCAAAGGGATCTCGCTCGACATTCGCGACGGCGAATTCATGGTCCTGCTCGGCCCGTCGGGATGCGGCAAGACGACGCTGCTGCGGTGCGTCGCGGGTCTGGAGCGTCTCGACGGCGGCAGGGTCCGGATCGGCGAGCGCGATGTCACCGATCTCGCGCCGCGCCACCGCAACATCGCGATGGTGTTCCAGAGCTACGCCGTGTTCCCGCACATGACCGTGGCGAGCAACATCGGATTCGGCCTGCGGATGCGTCGCGTTCCGAAGGCGCAGATCGACACGCGCGTTCGCGAGGGCGCCGACCTCCTCGGCCTGGTGCCGTTCCTCGAGCGTTACCCCGCGCAGCTTTCCGGCGGTCAGCGCCAGCGCGTCGCCGTCGCCCGCGCGCTCGTCATGGACGCGCCGGTGCTGCTCATGGACGAGCCGCTCTCGAACCTCGACGCGCTCCTCCGCCTTCAGGCCCGCGCCGACCTGAAGCGCCTGCACAAGGAGGTGAAACGCACCACGATCTATGTGACGCACGACCAGGTCGAGGCGATGAGCATGGGCGACCGCATAGCGGTGATGCGCGAGGGGGCGATCGAGCAGATCGGCGCGCCCATGGACATCTACGACAACCCCGCATCCCAGTTCGTCGGCGGGTTCATCGGGTCACCGCCGATGAACTTCCTTCGCGGTGCTTTGCGCGACGGGGCCTTCGCCGGCGAGGGCTTCAGCGTTCCGATGTCCCGTCGTCGCGACGACGTCCAGGGACGGGAAATGGTCCTCGGTGTGCGCGCCGAGCACATCACGATCGGAGCGGAAGGCGTTCTCGCTCGCGTGATGGTGGTCGAGCCGCTCGGATCGCACGCGCTTGTCACCGCGCTGGTCGGAAAGACGGCGGTGAAAGTGCAGGCGCCGATCGACGTAGACGTGCGGGCCGATCAGACGATCAATCTGCGCTTCGACGAGGCCACGGTCCGCTGGATGGACGCGGGAACAGGCGCCGCGGTCCAGCACTGATCACCAAACGACTCGATCCGCGCAAGCCGTACAAGCCGCTCGACTTCGGTAACGGCATCGTCGCTGGATCGGTCGCGCCCAACGGGCGCTTCGTTTCGCTTGGCACGGCTCACCAGAGGATCGGGCGCCTCTGGCTCACCGGGACCGAGCCGTTCCCCGAGTCGTCCCGCGGTGATGAACGCGCGGTACGTGAGCATCGCGCGGCGCTCGCCGCACCCAGCCGTCCCACCTTCGGTTTGTCGTTCCTCGAAGGCCCGGCCGATGCGTTCCTGGTCGAAGACTCACTTCCCCTCGCGGTCCACGATCGCGACGAGGCACGGATCGAGGTCACGACCGTGGCCCCGCGAGGCCGCACCGGCGCGGTCCAGATCGTCCGCGTCATAGCTCGCGCGCCACTGCGCCTCGTGCCGGAGTGGAGCGGGCACCCTCGGCTCGGTCGGGCCGACTACACCCAGATCACCGAGGGTGGGCCGCTGCCGCATCCACCCGTCGCGCCGCGACAAGGACGCGACGGCGCCGCGTTGTGGATCGAAGACGCGGCCCTTGGAGCGGCCGTCGCGTTCCTCGTGCCCGCTCCCATCGAGCTGCGCTCCGGCGAGAGCGGGCTGCTTGTGGCCGCGCTCGCGTTCGGTGGCCGTCTCGCCGACGCAATCGCGGAGGTGCGAGCTTTGGCGCGCGACGCGAGCGAAGGCGTCGGCGCCGAGGTCCGTTCGCGACGCGCCTTCTGGACCGGACTTGGGCTCGGCCGTGACGCCGCGCATCCCGTTCGCCGTGGCGTCGGGTACGCGCTCGATTGTGCGGCGTCGCGGATCACCGACCGAGCGGTGGCGATCATCACCGACCACGAGATCCTTCCTTTGGTCTGGACGCGCGACGCCTACTACATCTGCCGGGCCTTGCTCGCCGCTGCGCCGAGCGACCCGGCGGTGAGGGGCGCCGTCAATGGATTCATCGCCTGGCTCTTCGAGGTCGCTGAGCGGCCGGATGGTGCGTGGCCGCGCGCGTCGCTCGAGACGGGGCGGGCGAAAGACGTCGCCTTCCAGCTCGACCAGCAGCTCTACCCGCCGCTCCTAGTCGCGGACCACGCCCGGCTGACGGGGGATCCGGCGCAACGCGAGCGGTACGACCTCGCCTGCCGCGACACGCTCGAGCGCATTCTCGCGAAACGCTCCGCGTTCGGCCTTGTTCCGACCGCCGAGACGCCGGCAGATGATCCCTCACGCCAGCCGTACCACTTCTCGAGCCACGTCCTGCTCTGGCACGTGCTCCGGGGGTTCGACCACTCAGCCGCCGAGGAGATCCGCGCCGCGACGCTCGAGCACTTCACAAGCGAGGGCCGCTTCGCGTATGCGATCGCCGGTCCGCGCGGCGAGGGCGCGCGTCATTACCACGACGCGAACGATCTGCCGACGGTCTTCGCGCCGGGCTGGGGCTTCTGCGCGGCGGACGACCCGCGCTGGCGCGCGACGCTCGCCTTCGCGTGGAGCTCCGATAACGAGGGCTATTTCCCGGGTACTTTCGGCGGACTCGGCTCCCTGCACACGCCGCGGCCCTGGACGCTCGGGGATCTCCAGGAGGTCGTCGTAGCGCGCGTGACCGCCGATCCAGCGCGCGAAGCGCGGGCGCGCGAGCGTCTGACAAAAGTCGAGACGTGGGACGGTCTCCTCGCGGAGGCCTACGACGAAGCCACGGGCGCGGTGGCGGCACGGCATTGGTTCGCCTGGCCCACCGCGCTCCGAGCGCTGCTTGAGCGCGAC
>VBIL01000072.1:11502-26752 GCA_005879975.1 Chloroflexota bacterium | reverse complement strand
CGGTGCTAGGCTCAGGCGCTACGCGTCCTGCAGGGGAGGGTCAATCTTGATGTCAATTCGCCGCTCGTCGATCATCTTCGCCGCCGCGCTGCTGGTCGCGGCGGCGTGCGCTCCGGCCGCGAGCCCCGGGGGCGGCACGGCCGCGCCGTCGCCATCGGCAGGCGGAGCCGCGAGCACGCTGGTCTGGTACGCCGATGTGAGCGATCTGATCTCGCTCGACCCGGCGGTCGCATATGAGTTCAGTGGCGTCCTGCTCGCCCACAACGTGTACGAGACCCTCGTGAAGTTCGAGGGCGCAGATCTATCGACCATCAAGCCGAGCCTCGCGCAGAGCTGGGACATCAAGGACAGCGGCGCGAGCTGGGACATCACCTTCAAGCTCAAGTCCGGCGTCAAGTTCGCGAGCGGCAACGCGCTTAGCGCGGACGACGTCGTGTATTCGTTCCAGCGTGCCATCAAGCTAAACAAGTCGCCAGCCTTCCTGTTCACCGACATCGCGCAGCTCAAGACCGAGAGCATCAAGGCGACCGACCCGAGCACCGTGGTCGTGAGCCTGCCAAAGACGGCCAGCCCGCAGGGCTTCCTGTCGATTTTGACCTTCACCATCGGCGGCATCGTCGACTCGAAGGACGTGAACGCGAAGGAGAAGGGTGGGGACTCCGGCTCTGGCTACTTGCTGGATCACTCGTCCGGCAGCGGCCCATACGTCGTAGATCACTGGACCAAGAACTCCGAGGTGCTCCTCAAGTCCAATCCGAACTACGGCGGAACGAAGCCGCCGCTCGGCGGCGTGCTTGTAAAGCACGTCCCCGAGTCGACGAACCAGCAGTTCGCGCTCGAGCGGGGCGACGCCGATCTCGCGCGGAACCTGGGCGCCCAGCAGATCGCGGCGCTCCAAGGCAAGCCGGGCGTGGTCACCACGTCCGGGAACAGCCTGCAGCTCGTCTATGTAGGCATGAACGTGACGGTGAAGCCACTCGACAACGTGAACGTACGTGAAGCGCTGCGGACCGCCGTCGACTATGACGGAATCGTGAAGGACCTCCTGAAGGGCGGCGCCAAGAAGGTTCAGGGAATCGTCCCGGCCGGGCTCGCCGGCTACAACGAGTCGACGCCCTTCCAGGCCGATGTCGCAAAGGCGCAGGCGCTCATGAAGCAGGCTAACCAGGACAAGGTGACGCTGGAGCTGCTCGTTCCCACCGGCCCCGCGCCAGGCGGGGTGGCATGGGCCGACCTCGCCGCGAAGCTTCAGGCCGACTGGGCGAAGATCGGGGTGACCGTCAACATCAAGCAGACCACCCGTCGGCCCGTTCACCGATTACGCCGCGAAGTCGATCGCTTACCGGAACGGCTGGGATGACAAGACCTATGCGGAAGCGGGTCGCAAGGCCGCTCTCATCACCGACCCGGCGGCACGCACGGCCGCGTACAAGCAGATCACCGACTACGTGCTCCACAACGGCCCGTACGTGATCCTCTACCAGCCGACCGAGCCCTTCGGCCTGCGCACGAACGTGAAGGGTTTCGTCTGGAGCCCGATGGACTGGACGGACTTCGCCTCGATAAGCAAATAGCCGGGTCGCGCCATGCGATTCCTCGGATTCCTCGCGCGTCGCATCCTCGGGATCGCGGCCGTGATGATCGGCGTTTCGGTCATCACGTTCGCGATCTCACACGTCATCCCGGCGGACCCCGCGGTCGCGGCGCTCGGCGATCACGCCACCGCTGAGCAGATCACGGCGTTCCGCGCGGAGTACCACCTCGATGGTCCGCTTTCGGAGCAGTACCTCACGTATGTGGGCGGCCTCCTCCACGGCGATCTCGGGCGGAGCATCCGCACGCGGCGAGCGGTCGCCGATGACCTCGCCGATTCGTTCCCGGCGACGCTCGAGCTTTCCTTCGCCGCTCTGCTCGCGGCGATCGTTGTCGGGATCCCCTCCGGCGTGTGGTCAGCGGTCTTTCGCGGCCGGCCTCCCGACTTCGTCGTTCGCGTGCTCGCTCTTATCGGAGGCTCGATCCCGGTCTTCTGGCTTGGGCTGATCGTGATCGGTCTCGGCTACTACCAGCTCGGCTGGTTCCCGGGTGGCGGCCGCATTGACCTCTTCGTTCCCCCGCCACCGACGCGTACCGGGCTGTACGTCGTCGACAGCTTGCTCGCCGGCGACCTTGCGGCGCTCCGAAGCAGCTTGCTGCATCTGGTTCTTCCGGCGCTCACGCTCGGCTACTTCTCGACGGCGCTCATCGCGCGCATGACGCGCTCGAGCATGCTCGAAGTCCTCGGCCAGGACTACATCCGAACTGCTCGAGCGAAGGGTCTACGTGAGCGAGTCGTTATCTTTCGACACGGCCTGCGCAACGCGCTCATCCCCACGGTGACGATCATCGGATTGACGTTCGGCAGTCTTCTCTCCGGCGCGGTGCTCACCGAGACGATCTTCAGCTGGCCGGGCCTTGGTCGCTACGCGACGGCGTCGGCCGTGAGCCTCGACTTTCCGGCGGTGCTCGGGGTGACGCTTCTCGCAGCCGTGGTCTATCCACTCGCGAACCTCGCCGTCGATATCGCGTATTACTGGCTCGACCCGCGGACCCAGCGTGGCTAGTCCCGCCGTCGGCGCGCTGCGTCTACGGGGAGCCGGTCTCAGAGCCGGCGCGCCGGTCTTCGCCAACCCGCTGAATGCCGCTGCGCTCGCACTGATCGGCGCGTTCGCGATCTGCGCGGTCCTTGCCCCGATCGTCGCGCCCTACGATCCGCTCGCGCAGGCGCTCGGCTCGCGGCTCGAGCCGCCGTCGCCGGAACACTGGCTCGGCACGGATCAGCTCGGCCGCGACATCGCCAGCCGCCTCGTCTACGGCGCGCGAATCTCACTTGTGATCGGAATCGTCGTCGTCGCGCTGGCCGGGGTCTTTGGAACGCTCGTGGGACTTGTCGCCGGCTACGCCGGCGGCCTCGTCGACGAGACGCTGATGCGCGTCACGGAAGTCTTCCTCGCCTTCCCGCCGCTGATCCTGGCGATGGCGATCGCGGGGGCGCTCGGCCCGAGCCTGACGAACGCGATCATCGCCATCGCCGCGGTCACCTGGGCGATCTACGCGCGCCTCACCCGCGGTCAGATCCTGTCGCTGCGCCGTCGCGAGTTCGTCGAGGCGGCGCGCGCGATAGGTGCCTCCAGGGCACGGATCCTCGCGCGGCATCTGCTCCCGAACGCGCTCGCTCCGCTTCTGATCCAGGCAAGCTTCGACATGGGGTCGGCGATCATCTCCGCCGCCGGCCTCAGCTTCATCGGCTTCGGGGCACAGCCGCCGACGCCGGAGTGGGGCGTGATGATCAGCGAGGGTCGGAATTTCATCAGCACGCAGCCCTGGCTCTCACTCTTCCCAGGGCTTGCGATTCTGTTCGCGGTCGGCTCGTTCAACTTGCTCGGCGACGGGCTGCGCGACTTGTTCGATCCGCGCCTACGTCGATCGGTCTGACGTTTCTCTTCGGTCGCAACGAAAGAGCGCGAACACACGGCGCGCCGAGCGGCGAGGTGAAAGGGCGATCCGCTCTATCTCGTTGAGTGCCCGCGAATTCTGATCACTCTCGCCTACGTGGTAGGCGACATGGGCCACGCTCGCTTGTCAAGCGAGCAAGATGACGCAACGCCTATTGCTTACCCCAGTTCCGCGATAGGAGGATGTAGCGGTTGCTTCGTTCGCTCGGGTTGGTGGGAATCCTCATCGTCGGGACCGCTTGCGGGAGCGGCGTCGCAATGCCGCTGGCCGAAAGCGATCACGCGAATACTCCTGTCGCGCCCGTCGCCGGCCAGACCGAGGCGCCGCAGCCAGCGCCGGCTCCTCGCGCCGCAAGTGCCCCGCGGTCGACGGCGGCCCGCTTCCCGTATGTCGCGCAGGCCGAGTGGCTGCCCACGCAGAGCAACTACTGGGAAGGCCGCGGCGGCGCCTCGATCGATTACATCGTCATCCATTACACCGACATCAGCTATGCGCGCACTCTTCGCGCCTTCAGCATTCGTGCGTCCGATGTGAGCGCGCACTACGTCATCCGTGGAGACGGCCACATCGTGCAGATCGTCGGCGAGGCGGACACCGCGTGGCACTCCGGCAGCGCCTGGTTCAATCGACATTCGATCGGCATCGAGCTCGAGCTCGATCGCACGACGAACCCCGCCTTCACGTCAGCGCAGTACTACGCCGCCGCGGTCCTCGCGTGCGCGATCTCGGCAAGGCAAGGAATCCCGCTTGATCGCGCGCACGTCGTCGGCCACAACGAAGTGCCGGGAAGCACGCACTCCGATCCGGGGCCGACGTGGGGATGGCCGCACTTCATGTATCTCACGAGCCTCTGCGCGCCGCCGACCGCGTCAACGGTCCATGCGAGCTTTGTCTCCGAGTCCGCCTTCCCGGAGATCCCGACGCATGAGGCCGCGACGGTCTCGATCGTCCTGCGCAACACCGGTGCGACGGCGTGGCGCAAAGGCACCTCGCAGGAAGCCCGCCTAGGCATCTCGAACAACGATCCGCGGCTGGCCTTCCTCGGCGATGGCTGGCCGGCGCCGGATCGCCCCGCGGTTCAGGCCGAGGACCTCGTTCCGCCGGGCGGCGCCGCCACGTTCACCTTCGGAGTGAAGGGAACGCGGCCAGGCACCTTCGTGGTCCCGCTGCGTGGTGTCGTGGACGGTGGGGCGTGGATGGACGACCTCGGGATCTACACCGTCGTCACCGTTCTCGAGAGGCGCGCCGGCTTCTAGCGCGCATGGCGGGTGACGCGGTACAGGTCGCGCAAGGTCCCTCTTATGAGACTGTTAGATGTCGCTTGAGTCGTTTTCATGATCCGCCCGTAGAGTCACCGGAGCACGCAGCATGGAGGAGTATCCCGAGTGAAGAACCGTGCGTCCGCTCGTCTCATCGCGGTCGCCGCTGTCGCGAGCTTCCTGGCGGCCGCATGCGGCGGGTCCGCATCGCCGGTCACAACGACCTCGACGCCCACGCCGTCGACAACGCCGACCGCGACGGCGGTCGCGACCGCCGCCACGTCGACCGAAGCGTGGGCAGTGAGCGACAAATCGAAGGCCACGATTCGCGTTCGCGAGCAGCTTGTCGGCGTCAACCTCCCATCCGACGCGGTGCTGACCGCGACCGGCGCGACCGGGTCGTTCGATCCCCACGCCGATGGCACGTTCGCCTCGGGATCAAAGATCAGCTTTGACGTCACCACGCTCTCGAGCGATCAACGCGATCGTGACAACTTCATCAAGCAGGACACCCTGCAGGTCCGACAGTTCCCCAAGGCGGAGTTCGTCCCGACAAAGGTCAGCGGGCTGTCGCTGCCCCTCGCGACGAGCGGTAGCTTTACCTTCACGCTCACCGGCAACATGACCATCCGCGGAAAGACCAAGGAGGTCACCTTTGACGTCGTCGCCAAGCGCGATGGCAGCGATCTCACCGCCACCGCGACGGCGAGTCCCAGCTGGAAGTTCGGCGACTTCGGTATGACCGCGCCGTCGGTGCCGTTCCGCGTCGTGAGCGTGACGGACGAGATCCGGGTGGCTATCGACCTGGTGGCGACGGGACCGAAGAGCTAGGACACGCGACGCGGCGGTATCAACTTGGACTACCGCCGCATCATCCGATCGGCGCATGACGCCGCCGTTCGTATTGCCGCCGCGCGACCGGCGTTAGCCGTGAAGAGTGGGATTGCGGGTGCTCGCGCCGTTGGTTGTCGTCGCCCTTGTGGCGAGTTGGCTCGTCATCGGTCCATTGCCGACCGCACGTGCGGCGACCGCGGCCGCGACGTGCAGCGGTAGCACCGGACCGGGTATCCCGCCGCCGACGAGCGTTCCCGCGGGGATCGGCGGATTCCACGCGCAGTGGTACGGACAGAGCGGCTACCCCACGCTCTGTCCCGGACAACGTTCGACAGCGACCGTCGCCTACTACAACAGCGGATCGCTGGGGTGGGTCAGCGGGCGCATGGGTGAGGTCGCGTATCTGGGCACGTGGGGTCCCGAGCCAGGACAGGATGCGGCGAGCCCTCTTGGCGGCGATGGCGCCCTCGGTTCTCCGGCGACGGGATGGCCGCGCTACAACCGGATCGCGATGCAGCCGGCGGCCTACGTCGGGCCCGGCCAGGTGGCCTGGTTCCAGTTCGCGATCCAGGCGCCCGCCGCGGCCGGCTATTACCGCCTTTATCTGCGCCCGCTCGTCGAAGGCGCGACCTGGATGGAGGACTTCGGCGTGTTCTGGCTCGTCACCGTCCTCAACGCCGACGGCACCCCGCCGACTCCGGCAGCCAGCGGGACAGGGTACGGCTTCCAGAACGTCGCGACGGTTCGCGGGACGTTCGGCGTGCACCTCATCAAGGAGCGGCTCTCCGATGTCACGGTGAAAACGTTGACGGCGAACGCCACCGACTGCTTCAACGGCTGTCCGGCCAAGCCGCTCGCGCAGTACGCCCTCGAGAACGGCGCCTACGCCGGCATGAACGGAACGTACCTGTGCCCGCCCGACTACGCGGATTGCGCGAGCAAGGTGAACTCCTACGAATACGCCGTCTACAACAGCGCGCTCCGCAAGTGGCTCAACCAGCGCGCGATCAACAGCCAGAACGGCTTGGCGGTCTGGAACGGCGCGACGGCGACCTTCTACCGCCGTGGCACGACCTACGCCCAAAGCTCCGCGTCACAGAACCCGCCCACGGCCGCGATCTCGAATTACCCGCTGCTGCTCCAGGGTGGTGCGGTCGTGGACTCGACCGCCGAGCAGAGTCCCTCGCAAATGCTGCGCGGCACCAAGGGCGCGATCGGCGTAGATGGAACGTACCTGTATCTCGCGATCGTCACCGGGGCTACCGTGACCGAGTCCGCGTATGTGCTCCAGGCGCTCGGCGTCAGGGACGCTCTCAACCTTGACGGCGGCGGCACCGCCGCGATGTGGATCGGCGGGTCGTACAAGGTCGGCCCTGGCCGGCAGCTTCCGAACGCAGTCGTGATCACCAAACCGTAGCGAGCCCGCTCGCTCGTTACGCGCAGCGGTCCGATAGAGGCGTAGTGTGTCCTCTCAGTTAGCAGCAGGGGAGGACAGGCCGTGCCACAGCATCCGGTCACGCATTTTGAAGTGAACGCGCGCGATGCGAAGGCCCAGCAGAAGTTCTACACGGATCTCTTCGGTTGGGGCATCGATATCAACAACCCCATGGACTACGGGACGGTCGACACGAGGACGAAGGGGAATGGCATCAACGGCGGCATCGGCGCGAGCCAGGACGGCCGCAACTGGGTCACCTTCTACGTGGAAACGCCGGATCCAGCGCAGACGCTCGCCAAAGCCGAGCGGCTCGGCGGGCGGACGGTGATGCCGCCGATGGACATGGCGGGCCTCACCTATGCCCTCTTCGCCGATCCCGAAGGCAACGTCATCGGCCTCGCCAAGATGAGCGGGGAGCGGCGGTCACCGTCAACGAACGGCGCGAAGACGGCGACGCGGGCCCGCGCGAAGAAGACGACTGCGCGCAAGGCGTCGACCGCCCGCAAGAAGACGACCGCGCGGAAGAAGACCACCGCGCGCGCGTCCTCGTCTCGGAGGCGGACGGCGAAGCGCCGCTAATTCGCGGCGCGCAGCTCGAACGTGAGCCGGCGGATTCGTTCGCCGTCGGTCTCGAAGTGCCAGGTCGTGTAGTTGGCGAAGATGCCGGGAGCGCGGGTGAGGGTCGTGACGCGCACGTCCGTCCCCTCCTCCTTCTCTTCGCGAAG
Source organism: Chloroflexota bacterium (assembly GCA_005879975.1). Taxonomy (GTDB): domain Bacteria; phylum Chloroflexota; class Limnocylindria; order P2-11E; family P2-11E; genus 3-1-20CM-2-70-9. Next base: position 19,004 of record VBIL01000072.1, on the reverse strand, counting down.
GCTCTGCACAAGCTCCGAGGGAGCCATGCGGATCATCTGACGGACGCCGTCCCGTCCTTGGAAGGGCATCGGAACTCCGGGGATCGTCACGACGACATCGTCCGCGCAGAGGTCCGCCGCGGCGTCCGCGTCGCGGGATTGCACCGCCCGCACGAATGAGCGCGCGACGTCGAGTGAGGTGCCCATGATCGGATGCTAGTTGTCACCGAGCCGTGCGTCCTCTGTTTGACCGACCTTCAGGCCGGAACTAGCCTGAGCCCGCCTTTCCGAGGCGGGGAGCATCAAGGGGGCGGCCGTGTTCAGCTGTTTCGTGCGTGCGCACCCTCGGGCGCTCGCGCTGCCGTCCAGCGACGGGCCGCGCGGCTAGGAGGTAGGAAATGGGACAGGCGATCACGGTCACTATCAACGGGGCGAAGCAGACGAAGGACGTCGAACCGACGCAGCTTCTCGTCGAGCTCCTCCGCGACACGCTTGGCCTCACCGGCACTCACGTCGGCTGCGACACCAGCCAATGCGGCGCGTGCACCGTCCTCGTCGACGGCCGCGCGACGAAGTCGTGCACGATACTCGCGGTCCAGACCGACGGCGCGGAGGTCGTGACCGTCGAAGGCCTGGCGAAGAACGGCGAGCTGCATCCGGTACAGCGCGCGTTCGCGAGCGAGCACGCGCTCCAGTGCGGCTTCTGCACCCCGGGCCTCCTGATCACCGCCGTCGACTTCCTCGCCCGCAACCCAACGCCGACCGACAGCGAGATCCGCCACGCTATCGAGGGCAATCTTTGCCGGTGCACGGGCTACCACAACATCGTGAATGCCGTTCGGTCCGCGGCCGAAATGATGACGACGACCGCCCAGCCGAAGGTCGCGGCGGGGGTGAAGCGATGACCGCTGCGACGACGACCACATACATCGGCGCACGCGTTCCGCGCAAGGAAGACCCGCGACTGATCACGGGGGACGGGCTTTTCACGGACGACGTCACGTTGCCGGGAATGGTCTACGTCAGCCTGGTCCGCAGTCCCCATGCTCACGCGCGGATCCGCCGCATCGACACCACCGCGGCCACGGAAGAGCCCGGGGTCGTCGCCGTGCTGACCGGCAAGGAGCTCGAAGCGACCGGCGCGCTGCCGGTCTTCATAACGGTCCCGAGCATGAACGGATCGAAGCACATGCCGATCACGACCGACAAGGCCCGGTACGCCGGCGACGCGGTCGCGGCAGTCGTCGCTGAATCGCGCGACGCCGCCAAGCGCGCCGCCGACGCGGTCACGGTCGACTACGAGCCGCTTCCGGTCGTGGTCGACGCGACGAAGGCGCTCGAGCCTGGCGCGCCGATCGTCCACGAGGAGATGAAGTCGAACCTGGTCTTCACGTATCCGGTGAAGGGCGGCGACGTCGACAAGGCCTTCCGGGACGCCGACGTGAAGGTGAAGCTCCGCCTCGTCAATCAGCGACTCATCCCGAACGCTATGGAGCCGCGCGCCGCAGTCGCGAAGTTCGAGGCAGGCGAGCTGACGCTCTGGTCGACGACGCAGATCCCGCACTTCGTCCAGCTGATCGTCGCTCTGAACCTCGGTCTCTCGCAGAACAAGGTGCGGGTCATCGCGCCGGAGGTCGGCGGAGGCTTCGGCAGCAAGCTGCAGGTCTATGCGGAGGAGCTCATCGTCGGCCACCTGGCGAAGACGCTCGGGCGACCGGTGAAGTGGACCGAGGAACGGCGTGAGGGTTACCTCGCGACGATCCACGGGCGCGACCACGTCTCGGACGTCGAGCTCGCCGCGAAGCGCGACGGGACGATTCTCGGGCTCCGCGTCCGCACCGTCGCGAATATGGGCGCGTACCTCCAGGCGTTCGCGCCGGGCATTCCCACGATCCTCCATGTATTTGTCGTCCCGGGCGCATACCGCATTCCCGCGTTCGACTACGAGATGCGCGGCGCGTACACGAACACGACCCCTGTCGACGCGTACCGGGGCGCCGGCCGGCCCGAGTCCGCGTATGTGATCGAGCGCGCGATCGACCGTCTCGCGGACGAGATCGGCATGGATCCGGCCGAGGTACGTCGCAGGAACTTCATCCCGGCGGACGCCTTTCCGTTCAACACGATCAGCGGGCTGACGTACGACAGCGGTGACTACGCGCCGGCTCTGGAACGCGCGCTCGCGATGGCCGACTACAAGGGCTTCGAGAAGCGACGCGCCGAGGCGAAAGCGCGGGGCAACTACCGCGGCATCGGCATCTCGAGCTACGTCGAGATCTGCGGCCTGGCGCCGTCCAAAGCGAATTCCGCGCTCGGCGTGGGCTGGGGCGGCTACGAGAGCGCGCGCATTCGCGTGCACCCGACCGGCGCGGTGCAGGTCTTCACCGGGACGTCGCCGCACGGTCAGAGCCACGAGACGTCCTGGGCGCAGATCGCGGCTGACGCGCTCGGCATCACCCCGAACGACATCGAGGTCCGTCACGGCGACACCTTCGAGTCACCGGGTATGGGGGTGGGCACCTTCGGCAGCCGCAGCCTCGCGGTCGGCGGCATCGAGGTGCACAAGGCCGCGGAGAAGGTCCGCGAGAAGGTGATCCAGATCGGCGCGCATCTCCTCGAGGCCTCGCCCGACGACATGGTCGTGGAGGGTGGGAAGGTCTTCGTGAAGGGCGTGCCCGACAAGGCGAAGAACTTTGGTGACATCTCCATGGCCGCGTATCTCGCGAACAACCTGCCCGAGGGTATGGAGCCGGGTCTCGAGGCGACCGTGTATTACGACCCCCCGAATTTCACGTTCCCGTTCGGCACCCACATCGCCGAGGTCGAGATCGACGGCGAGACGGGCGCCGTGGAACTTGTGAACTACTCGGCCTGCGATGACTGCGGCCGGCAGATCAACCCGATGATCGTCGAAGGTCAGCTACACGGCGGGATCACGCAGGGCATCGGCCAGGCCCTCTACGAGGCGGCGATCTACGACGACAATGGCCAGCTGCTCTCGGGAAGCATGATGGAGTACCACGTTCCGACCGCCGAAAACGTGCCCGCGTTCAAGCTCGACCACACCATGACTCTGACGACGACGAATCCGCTCGGCGTGAAGGGCATCGGCGAGGCCGGAACGATCGGCTCGACTCCCGCGGTGGCGAACGCCGTGATCGACGCCCTTTCACCGCTAGGGATCAAGCATCTCGACATGCCCTTCACTCCAGAGAAGGTCTGGCGCGCCATCGAAACAGCCGGCGGGGAGGGACGGCGATGATCACGCATCCCTTCACCTATCGGGCCCCGTCGACCATCGAGGAAGCAGTCGCCGCACTCGGTCGCTCCCGCGACGCCAAGGTTATCGCCGGCGGGCACAGCCTCCTTCCGCTCATGAAGCTCGGGCTGGCCCAGCCCGACGCCCTCGTTGACCTTCGGAGGATCGCCTCGCTCCGCGACATACGCGCCGAGGCCGACGGGACGATCGTGGTCGGCGCGCTCGCAACGCACCGGTCGATCGCCGAAGACCGCACCATCGTTTCGAAACTGGCCGCGCTCGCCGAGGCCGCGGCCGCCGTTGGCGATCCCCTGGTCCGCGCGCGCGGGACCATCGGCGGGAGCCTTGCCCACGCGGATCCCGCTGCGGACGAGCCCGCACCGGTACTTGCGTTCGACGCGCTTATCCGCGCGATCGGCAGCAAGGGAAAGCGGGACATCCGCGCAGGCGAATATTTCAAGGCCGCGTTCGAGACTGCGCTCGCACCAGACGAGATCGTTGCGGAGATCCGTTTCCCCGCGCAGACCGGACGGACGGGGAGCGCTTACGTGAAGTTCGCGCACCCCGCGTCGCGGTTTGCCGTCGTAGGCGTCGCCGCCACCGTGACGCTCAAGGGTGACGGGACGGTCGAGCGTGCCGCGATCGGCGTGACCGGAGCGGCCGACGCGCCTTTTCGTGCGGCACAGGCGGAGAAGGCCATCACCGGCACGAAGGGTGACGCGAAGGCGATCGCCGCGGCCGCCGCGAAAGCGGCGGAGGGGATCACGACGCTATCGGACCTCGTGGCGTCCTCCGACTACCGCCGTCATCTCGTCACCGTCTACGCGCGACGCGCGCTGGAGCGAGCGACCCAGCGCGCGCAAGGCTAGCCAACCCAACACGAGTACGCGTGCGCCGGCGGCAGGGGGAACGCCGGCGCACGCCACGGTCAGTGGCTCTGCCCCCCGGCGCCCATAGACTCGACAACATGGCGAGCGCGTTCCTCCAGCTCTCATCCGTCGACCAGGTCGCCGCGGCGCTCGAGCGCGAACGCTATGTCGCGGATCGCGGGCTCGCGGTCACGCTCTACCTCGCCCTACGCTTGGGCAAGCCGCTCTTCGTCGAGGGTGAGGCCGGGGTGGGGAAGACCGAGATCGCGAAGGCGCTGGCCTCGGCCCTGGGGCGCCGGCTCATCCGGCTCCAGTGCTACGAGGGCCTCGACGTTGCGACCGCCGTGTACGACTGGGACTATCCGCGGCAGATCCTCGAGATCCGGCTCGCCGAGGGCGAGGGACGCGCCGGTGAGGCGCGCGACCGCATCTACAGCGAGCGATTTCTCATCAAGCGTCCGCTCCTCGAAGCGATCACCGCGGCGGGCGGGCCGGTGCTGCTAATCGATGAGATCGACCGAGCGGACGAGGAGTTCGAGGCGTATCTGCTCGAGCTGCTTTCCGATTTCCAGATCACCGTGCCCGAGCTTGGGACCTTCCGCGCAGCCGCACCTCCGCCGGTCGTGATCACCTCCAACCGCACACGCGAAGTTCACGACGCCTTGAAGCGCCGCTGCCTGTATCAGTGGATCGACTACCCGACCGTGGAGCGGGAGCTGGCGATCATCGCGAGGCGCTTGCCCGAGGTTCCGGAGCGCATCGCACGCGCTGTCGTCGCCGTCGTGCAAGCCCTCCGGCGCGACGATCTCTTCAAGAAGCCGGGCGTCGCGGAGACGCTCGATTGGGTCATGGCTCTCGGCGCGCTCGGCGCGGCGGATCTCGATCTCGAGACGCTGGATGGGACGCTCGGCGTTCTCCTCAAGTACGAGGAGGACCTCGTCCGCGTGCGCGCCGACATGCTGCCGCGCCTGATCGCCGAGGCCGCCCAGGCCCGATAGCGCCGGATCGCTACGGCGCTGCTACCGGATCCGGTGGCAGCCCGTTGCACCCTCTGCTGGCATGACGCGTGCCTTGTTGTGCGGCGTGGATCGAAACGTTTTGGAGACGGCGAATGACCCATTCGCCCTAGTGCGGACCGCGACCGGCGGGTGGAGCGTTATGTAGGTATGGACATCAACGTGGCGCTCGACGCGATCCTCGCTCTTCGCGCGATCTGGCAGGCGAAGCAGGGCAGCGTCACGCTCGCCGACCTCGAGATCGAAGTGCGCCGGTGCGTGCGCACCCGCGGCGGCGCGGCACTGGCACCGGAGCGCTGGCGCGTCCGCCCCTGGGCTCCGCTCACGCGCCACGAGTGGGTGTTCGAGCCGATCTGACCCTAGCGCGAGTTTCATCTCGCGCGACGCGATCATCACGGGACAATGGGTCCGCATGCGCATAGCCGCGGCGCGCTGGCTCGCGATCGTCGTTCTCGTCGCCGCGTGCGCGTCGCCGCGGGCGACGGCGCCGATCGGACCGGCTGCGACGGCGCCGTTACCGAGCGAAACGCCGGCGGCGCCCGCGCTCGCGAGCGCCGCGCCGGCGCGGCCGCACGTGTTCGTGATCGTGATGGAAAACGCGTCGCTCGCCAGAGCGCTCGCCGCGCCAGCAATTGGGGCCCTGGCGTCGAAATACCGTGTCGCCACGAACTATCACGCGGTCGCACGGCCGAGTCTTCCGAACTACCTGGCACTGACCTCCGGGAGCACCTGGGGCGTAGCGGACGACGGCTATCACGTGCTTCCCGCGGGCGGGATCGGGGCGCAGCTTTCGGGGGCGGGCCTGTCCTGGCGTGCGTACATGGAAGGCCTCACCGCGGGCGGCTGCCTGAACAGTCCCTACCCCTACGCGGTCAAGCACAATCCGTTCGCGTACTACGGCGGTGCGTGTCCGGACAACGTGGTCCCCCTCGATGGACTGGATGCGGACCTCGCCGGCGAGACCCCGCAGTTCGTCTGGATCAGTCCGGGTCTCTGCCATGACGGGCATGACTGCGCGCTTGCGGAGGCGGGAGCATGGCTTGCGGAGCTCGTCGCGCGAATCGTCGCCTCGGCCAGCTTCCGCGAAAGGGGCACGCTCTTCCTCGTGTGGGACGAAGGCGACGGCGGCGATGACGCGAACCTGGTCCCGCTCATCGTGGTGACACCCGATCCCGCGGCGCGCCGGTCGGCGGAGCGCTACGACCACTATTCGCTTCTCGCGACGATCGAGGACACCTTCGGCCTTCCCCGCCTGGGTGCGGCGGCCGGCGCCCGCTCCCTAACCGATCTGCTATCGCTTCAGAGATCCTGACCGGCAAGGCGTACAGTGCCCAGGTGCGGAAGCTTCTTCGCTGGAGCTACGACGCGTCCGGCGACGCGTCCGCACGCCGCGACATGCGGCTCGATCTCCTGCGCGGGTTCTGTGTCGTCGTGATGGTGGCCGACCACATCGGCGGGGAACAATCGTGGCTCTATGTCATGACCGGCGGGAACCGCTTCTTCACGTCAGCCGCTGAGGGCTTCGTGCTGATCTCGGGGATCGTCCTGGGGACCGTCTATCTGAACGTCATCCGGCGCGAAGGAATGAACGCGATGCTGCGCAAGGTCCTGAAGCGCGCCGGCTTCCTCTATGTGCTGACGGTGAGCCTCACGATCCTCTTCGGGCTCCTCTCGTACCTGATGGATACAGCCTGGTCGCGAACCATGACGCCGACACGTCCGCTCGAATTCGTGTTGAGCGTCGTCACGTTGCACCGCTCCTATCCAGTGACGGACGTTCTCATGCTCTACACGCTTCTCGTCTTCTCGGCGCCACCGCTCCTCTATCTGCTCGGAACCGGCCGCACGCGTATCGCCCTCGCGGGCGCGTGGGGCCTCTGGACCCTCTGGCAGATCTCGCCGGCCGACGTGCAGTTTCCCTGGAACGTCGTCGACGGTGGCTTCCCATTCGCGGCGTGGCAGCTTCCATTCGCAATGGGCGTGATCATCGGTTATCACCGCGAGCGGATCGCACGAGCCTTATCGCCGGCCGCACGCGTCGCGATCGTCGTCGCCGGCTCGGTCATCGCCGTAACACTTATGGTGGCGTTCGAGTTGACGCTCGCGGACCGCGCGAGCGCTCAACCGTCCGCTCTCGCCTGGCTCCTCTCGTCCGATCTCGTCTTCGGGAAGAACGACCTGCGTCCCGGTCGACTCCTTGCCCTGGTCGGCGTAGCGACGTTCGCGTATGCGCTCGTCTCGATCCTGTGGGTGCCGGTCCGGCGCGGCCTGGGCTGGCTGCTCATGCCGCTGGGCCAGCGATCGCTGGGCGCGTATGGCCTCCATCTGCCGATCCTCGCTTTGTCGAATTCGTGGATCGGCGATCTCCTGCGCATCGGG
>VBIL01000072.1:0-11492 GCA_005879975.1 Chloroflexota bacterium | reverse complement strand
CCTTCGTGCGCAGATTCACGCAGCAGCCGGTGACGGCGGCCGAGACCGGTTGAGCACGGCGGCGCTCGTCTTGCCGCGCCCAGTGCTCTTACTTCTCGCGGCGATCGTGGTCAGCGGCTGCCGATCCGATCTCTTCGGCGAGGCCAGCCCATCGCCGACCGGATCGCCGGTCCCGGTCACGACCGCCGCGCCGACTTTCCGGTTCAACGCCGATCCAGAAAGCTCTCTCGTCACCGTCCGCGTCCGCGAGCAGCTCGCAGGCTTTCCCGCGATGAGCGATGCGGTCCTGACGACGAACGCGATCTCCGGTCTGGTCGGGCTGACGCGCGACGGCCGGATCACGGGCGACACCGTGCTCCGGGTGGACCTTTCGACGCTCGCGAGCGATGAGCCGAGGCGTGACAGCTACATCAAACAGGACACGCTCGACGTCGCGCGATATCCCACGGCGGAGCTCGCCGTCGTCGGCAGCTATGGGTTACCGCAGCCGCTCCCGCCGAGCGGCGAGTGGAAGTTCACGCTCGTCACCTCCATGACCGTTCACGCGAACAGCCACGAGGTGAGCTGGGACGTCACCGGCCAGCGGGTCGGACGAGAGCTGCGTGCGACGGCACGGACGACCGTGCGCTTCGGCGACTTCGGGCTGCGGCGGCCGTCGGTCGCGGCGGTCCTCTCCGTCCAGGACGAGATCCGTCTCGAGGTGCTCCTGCGAGCCGTTCAGGGCTGATCCTGCCGGGCGTCATCGTCGCGTCGGCGCTTCTCGTCGCGTGCGGCGGCAACGCACCCGCCGCCGCTCCGAGCTTCACCCGGCCGCCGGCGACCGCGCGGGCCACGCCGAGCGCCTCGCCGTCCCCGCTCGGCGCGGGACGCCTCGAGACCGGCAGCTTCCGTAGCTCCGTCCTTGATCGGACGATGCCATTCGCGGTCTATCTCCCACCGGGATACGACGCGGATCCGGCGGCGCGCTTTCCGACTCTCTACATGCTTCACGGCGGTAGCGGCAGCGATCAGGAGTGGGTGGACTATGGCCTGCTCAAAGCGGCGGATCGGCTGATGGGCGATCGAACGATCCCGCAGTTCGTCATCGCACTTCCTCAAGGCGATCAGGAGTACTGGGTCGATCACATCACCAGCAAGATCGACAACGGCGAGAAGTGGGGGACCTACATGGCGAAGGAGGTCGTCCCCGAGATCGATAAGCGCTATCGCACCTACGCGTCTGCTGATGCCCGCGCGATCGGCGGGCTCTCGATGGGCGGTCATGCGGCGATCCAGCTCCCGATGAACTTTCCCGGGATCTGGAGCGTGATCGGCGCGCACAGCCCGTCGCTCCGGGCGGAGGGCGACGCTCCGACCTACCTCGGGCGAGGCGCCGAGTTCGCCGCGCGCGATCCGCTCGCGCTGATCGTGGCCAAGCCCGATCTCGCCCGCACGTATACCTGGTGGATCGACTCCGGTGACGTCGACCCGTGGATCCTCCAGGCTGCGGCGATCCGCGACAAGCTGACTTCGCTCGGGATCGTCAACGATTGGCACTCGTATGCGGGAGATCACTCGGCCGTGTACTGGAGCGCGCATGTCGCCGACTACCTCGAGTACTACGGGCGGGCGCTGCGCTAGAAGATGCTGGACCTCGGAATGCGGCTCGAGAGCGACTCGTCGTAGAAGCGCAGGTACTCCTCGAGGTGCGCGCTCCAGTAGGCGCCCGAGTGGTCGCCGTTCCAGAGATGCCACTGGTGGGCGATCCCGAGGTCGGTGAGCTCGCCGTCAAACTGCTTCGCCTCGGTGGTCCAGGGATCGTTCTCGCCGATATCGATCCAGAGCGCGAACGAGCATCCGCCGGGGCCCCTGGCCTTGACGAGCTGCACGGGGTCGCGTTTGGCGAAGTCCGTGGCGTTCCCGAAGTACGCCGGCGCGCTCCCGTAGCGGCGCAGCACGAGACTGTGCGCGCCGACCGCCGCGAACTCACCGGGGTAGTTGAGCGCGAGCTGGATCGCTCCGTGCGCGCCCATCGAGAGGCCGCCGATCGCCCGCGACTTCTGTCGCGCGATGGAGCGGAAGCTCGCATCGACGTCGCTCACCACGTCGAGGGCGGTGTAGCGACCCCAGCGCTGGCCGTCTGTGGCGTGGTCCACCCAATACGCGTTCTCGCCCTCGGGCATGACGATGATGAGTGGAGCGATCTTTCCGGAGCTGATGAGCCGATCGGCCGTCGCCGCGAGACCCATGTCCTGCCATTGCCGGTCCGTTCCGCCCATACCGTGCAGGAGGTAGAGGGTCGAATAGCGTCGCGAGGTGTTCGCGTACCCGGGCGGGAGGTAGATGCGGTACGGCATCGTCCGATCGAGAGCCGCCGAATGGAAAGTTCGCGTCTCGATCGTGCCCACGAGGTTCCGTCCGGTCTCAAGGCTGGCGGTGTTCGCCGCGGTCGGCGAGGCGACCGCGAGCGCCGTCAAGATCGCCGCCGCGAGACTTGCGATCACACCCTTCCCACCCATAACTCTCATCACTCTAGGGCGTGAAGGTAAGGAAGCGGTCTCTGCCTGGTAAGGCTATCGGCCTTGACCGGGTGGCGCCGAGCTAGCGAGCCAGAGCACGAGCGCGGCGGCCGCCGCCAGCGCCGCGCCCGCGATCGCCCACTCGCTCCGGCCGGTCATGAACGAACCAGGAAGCGCGCCGATGCCCTGGAAGATCCAGATCGCGCCGACCGCGAGTGCGACGATGCAGACGCCGCGCAGGACTCTGCGCACGCGCTAGCTCGGGCGCTTCGCGGGACGAAGGCTGCGGCCCCATTTCTCGATCGAGTCGATGATCGGCCGGAGGCTCCTGCCTTGCGGCGTGAGCTGGTAGTCGACGCGCGGCGGGATCTCGGCATGGACCGTACGCGTCAGCAAACCAAGCTGCTCGAGCTCCCGCAAACGGACCGTGAGCATCTTCGGCGAGGCGCCGGGGACCAGACGCTGCAGCTCGCCGAACCGCTTGGGTGTGTCCATTAAGTGGTGAAGGACGATGAGTGTCCACTTCGCGCCGACGACCGCCAACGCCCTCTCCACGGCGCAGTTCTCCGCTGATGGGCCGGCGCGCAGCTTGGGCGGCGGATTCGCGATGGTGACCACCACAACTCCTAACTTTTCGGTAAGTACTAGCCTTTGGGAAGTATTGGCGCCGGCGCGCTGTTGTTCCAGGGAGCTCGCAGCGGGAGGAGTGTTCCGATGAATGTCGATCTCGCGATCTTGGTACTGCGCGTGGTGGTCGGCGGCGTGGTCGCGATGCATGGCTTCCTGAAGCTTGGCTGGGTCGGCAAGGGCGGCTCGATCGCCGGTGTCGCCGGATGGTTCAACGGCATGGGCCTCCGCCCAGGGATCTTCTGGGCGCTCGTCGCCACACTCGCTGAGGCGGGTGGCGGCACGCTCATGGTCCTCGGACTCGGCGGTCCGATCGGACCCGGCGTCGTTGCGGGCGACATGGTCGTGGTCTCGATCGTCGCGCACTGGTCCCAGGGGTTCTGGGCCGGTGGCGGCAAGGTCGGCTGGGAGTTCCCCGTGCCGCTGGCGGCCGCCGCCTTCGCGGTCGCGCTCATCGGCCCCGGCGCTTGGTCGGCGGACCGGCTCCTTGGACTCGTCTACCCGGACTGGCTGCTCGGGGCCTGGCTCGTGCTGATGCTGGTGGGTGTGGTGCTCGCGCTCGCCGCACGCGCAATGTTCGCGCCCAAGCAGGCCGCTTCTTAGCCGAAAGGACGCGCAATTCTTAAGCAACGCTCAGGGCGCTCTTAAGGCGCTCTGAGGCCGGCGCGAGAGGCTATTCGCATGTACGAACCAGATCCTTCGACCACCGCACCGCTGACCCCGCCACCCCCGCCGCCAAAGAAAAGCGGGGGCTTCGGCGCGATGCGCCTTCTGGCGATCGGCGTGCTGGCCTTCGCGTTCGCTGTCTTCACCGGGCGTCTCGACCTCGCGGGCGTCATCTCGGGCACCCGTGGTCTGGTCGCCCCTACGCCCGCCGCGCGCACGACGACGACGACGACGAACACCACCGACACGGCCACCGTCGCCGCGATCAAGGACGTCATCGAGCGCGCGAATCAATCGCAGGCGCAGGCGCTCGCCAAGGGCGATGACACCGTGATGCGCGACACCGCCACCACCTCGTACTACCAGGAGCTCGTGCAGACGAACCGCGATCTTGCGAACGGCGGCGTCACGGCGATCGCCCTCGCGAACATCGCTTGGGGCGACGTCACCGTCAGCGGCACGACGGCGCAGGCGACCACCTTCGAGACGTGGCGATCGACCTACAACGACGGATCGACCGATCAGCGCACCGATCGCAACGAATACACGCTCGTGCAGCAATCCGGAGCATGGAAGATCTCCGCGGACGTGCAGCCCGATTCGCGTGTGATCGAGCCTGCTACGGGCACTTCACCGAGCGTCACGCAGCCGGGCACGCCAGCGGCGGTCCTGAGTCGCTCGAGCAACTGGTCCGGCTATGCCGCGACCGGCGGCGTCTTCAGCTCGGTCACCGGCTCGTGGATCGTGCCGACGGTGACCAGCACGAGCATCGGCGCCGACGCGACGTGGGTCGGCATCGGCGGGCTCTCGGGCCGCGACCTGATCCAAGCGGGTACGCAGGCGATGGTGAGCGCGGACGGTACGGTCGAGTACTCGGCATGGACCGAGATGCTCCCGCAGACGTCGCACACTGTCGCGCTTGCTGTACGCGCGGGCGACGCCATCACGGCGACGCTCACCCAGAAGTCCGGCCAAAGCTGGGTCATCACGATCAACAACGACACCACGAGAGAGAGCTACAGCGTCACGGTGCAGTACAGCTCGTCCAACTCGTCCGCGGAGTGGGTCCAGGAGGCGCCGAGCGCCGGCCGCGGACTTGTGCCGCTCGATCAGTTCGGGACGCTGCGCTTCACCGCCGGTAATGCGGTGCAGAACGGAAAGACCCAAACCCTTGCGGATCTCGGTGCGAGGGCGATCACAATGATCAACGGCTCGGGCCAGGCGATCGCTCAGCCTTCGGTGCTCGGACATGACGGCAGCAGCTTCACCGTCACGCGAACCGACGCGCCGAGCACGAGCACCGGTGGCCGGCGGGGCCGGCCCTAGCCGAAAAGCGCTCTAGCTCGGGCGCGACGCGCGCCGCAAGAGCATCGCGACCGTCTCGGGATCGCCCTTTTCAACAGCGGACAGAAGGTCGTCGGCGTATTGCCCGAGACGTTCGTGATCGTCCGGCGATGCTTCGTTAGCCGGGGTCGGATCGAGCGCCAGCCGCACCGTTTCTCTGATCGCCACGGCCAGCATCCGCGCGGTGTACCACGTCTCGCGATCCACACCGGCGCGGTCCCAAGGTCCGCCGGCCACCTGCTCCACGTCGGGCACTTTGCGCGCTTGCCGCGCGCTTGTGAACACCGTACGGGATGAGAGATTTCGGCTACCCCGGACGGGGGACCTTCGCGGCACGCGCTACCTTGGTCCTATGACGCGTGACGGCAAGATCCTCGATCCGGTCTGCGACATGGTCGTCGATGTCGCGGAGCAGCGAGAGCAGGGCCTGACCCTTGAGCGCCCGGAGCGCGAATACGCGTTCTGCGGTCCAGGATGTCTCGAACGGTTCGCAAAGGATCCGAAACGCTACATCGGCAAGGTGGAGCGCTGGCTCGCCGCCTAGCGCAGGTCTCCGGGTGAGCCTTGGTCCATTTTCCTGACCTTCGCCGTGAAGACGCCGCTCGCATCCTGCGCGCTGATCGTGTAGCCGCCGCGAGCGCGCGTGGGCGGCACGCCGTCGAAGTTCGAGCCGAATGGTGAGATGACCATCGGCCAGCTTTCGCTGCCGCGCGGGCCGCTAACGGTGACCACGACCGTCGTCGCCGGCGCGAATCCATAAAGTAGGTAGCTCGCGGGCGCGACCGCGATGAGGCCCGGAGTCTGCGGGACGGCCCCGCGCATCCGCGCGGCGAGACCGGTGACGAAGTCGTCGAATGAGCGGCCCGTCAGATAGGCGTACGCCTGGGCCACGTTCTGGCCACGCCTGAGCCGCTCGTAGAGCAGCGCGATCGGCGCATCGCCGCCGATGTCCTCGCGCAGGAGCTCCACCGCGCGTGCGGCCTCCTGGTATTTGAAGTAGCCCGCCCAGTCGGAGAGCGCGTTCCACGCGAGCTGCGACACGAGCGCGTTGAGCGGGATGAGCGTGCCGGTCTCAGCCATCGACGCGGCCTCGTAGCGGACCCGAACGAGCCGCCAGTCGCTGCCGGGGACGAGCGCCTCCGCGATCCGCGCCTGACCCTCGTTCAGCCAAGCCGGGACGAGGTCGCACCTCGGCGCACAGGCATCGAGGGTGAGGAGGTGCGTGAGCTCGTGTCGGATCGCTGCGATCGGCCGACGATCGCGGACCGCTTCCCAGTTGACCGCGATCAGCCGTAAAGAAGGCTCGAAGAAGGACACCGAGTTCTCGGCAACGAATGTCGCGGTCGCTCTTCCGTACCCGAAGATGCGGACGAACCCTTCCGTGTAACCGGGGGTCGTGGCGAAGACGTAGATCACGGGGCGGCCGGCGAACGATCGAGCGAATTCGCGTTCGACCGCGGGGAGGTCCGACGCGACCGTGGTCGCGACGACCGCCTCGTCCTCGCGAGACAACGACGTGTCGACCCGGAGATCCGCCGCGCCGGGCACGAGGGCGAACTCGAAGCCCGCGACCTCCCGCGTCACGCGAGGGGACGGCTCCGGATGCGCCGTCGGCGGGACCAACGACGGCGTGGCCACCGCGGTCGGCTCGGCTCCGGCCGTGACGAGCGCAACAGGCGTTGGTGAAGGCAGCGCCTCACCGTTCGTCGGCAGCGATGTGCACGCGGTTAGGGCGACAAGCGTGACCGCGAGGATGCGCGTCCTCATGAGTGGAAGCCTATCGATGAGCCGGCGGGTGGTCCGGATTTTGCGGTTGCCGACCGAAAAGAGATACGACTCGGAGGTTCGTGATGCCACCGCGTGGTGTGAAGAGCGCGAAGCGCAAGCGCCAATACGAGCACATCAAGCGCAGCGAGAGCGCTCGCGGGCGGTCGAACAAGGTCGCGGAGCGTATCGCCGCCGCGACGACCAACAAGACGCGCCGTGCCAAAGGCGAGACGAAAGGGTAACGATCCTCGGCGCCTTTGATCTAGGTGGTCGTCTCCGTCACGCCGGGACGTCGCGGGCGGCGCACCAGCTGCTCGAGCGCGATGCCCCCGGTGGCGATCCACTGATGGGGCGTGTCCGGTCGTTCGTCGTCGCAATAGGCCCATCCGCCACGGTGGACGGTCAGTCCGCCCTCGCGAATGGTCTCGGTGTGATGATGCGTCTTGGCAACGCATTCATATCGGATGACGTCAGGCACGCTGAAGCACCTCCCCACGCAAGCCGCTGACACGGAGATAACGCGGGCGGGGCCTCGGTCGTTCGGGTGGCTTTAGGCCGGTCGGCGTGTCGCAAGACGGGCGAGCAAGCGAGGCGTTCCCTGAAGGGCGACCGCGATCGCGAAGAGGGTGAGCCCGGCGATGTCCGCGGCGAGACCCGGTGCGACGAGCAGCACGCCGCCGAGGATGAGCAGTCCGCGCTCAACGAGGTTCGTTGGCCGCAGCAAGTATCCGCCCACGCCGGCGACGAGCGCCGTGATCCCTATGGCCGCTGAGACCGACGCGAGAAGGGCCTGAGGTATGGTCACGCCGGTCCAGAGGATCGCGAGACCGTCCGGCTGCGTGAACATGAACGGCACGAGGAAGCAGGGAAGCGCGTACTTCCAGGTGAGCATCATCGTCTTGTACGGGTTTCCGCCCGTGATCGCAGCGGCCGCGAAAGGCGAAAGCGCGACCGGCGGCGAGACCTCCGACAGCACCGCGTAATAGAAGACGAACATGTGCGCCGCGGGCGCGGGAACGCCCAGCGTGATCAGCGCGGGCACCACCGTTGGCACGGCGACCAGATAGGTGGCGGTGATCGGCAGGGAGAGGCCGAGAACCCAGAGGACGATCCCGGACACCACGAGCGTCGCGATCAGGTTCCCGAACCCGAGCGTGAGGATGAGGCTCGAGATCTTGAGGCCGAGTCCCGTCTGGAGAAGGATGCCGACGGCGATGCCGGCGACCGCGGTGGTCGCGGCGACCGAGAGCACCTGCTTGGTCCCGCCGGCCAGCGCGCGTACGAGCTTTGGCGGCGTGAGCGACGTCTCTTTGCGGATGTACGACACGAGGATCGCGACGATGATCGACCAGAAGATCGCCGTGATCGTCGATAACCCCGCGACGAGGAAGACGATGATCGCGAAGAGCGACGTGTACTGGTACCAGTAGCGCTTCGTGAGCTCCCAGAATCCCGGTGCGTCGAGGGCGATATCCCGCGCGCCTAGGCGGCGCGCGTCGACCTCGATCATCAGCAGGATGCCGAGGTAATAGAGGATCGTCGGCATCATGGCCATGATCACGACCTGCAGATAGCTGATGCCGAGGATCTCGGCCATGAGGAACGCCGCCGGTCCCAGCACCGGGGGCGAGATCACGGCGCCGATGCCACCCGCGGAGAGGATCGCGCCGCTCGACTCCCGATCGTGCCCGGCGCGTTTCAGCATCGGGTAGGTGATCGAGCCGAGCGTCACCGTCGTCGCGACGCCTGATCCCGAGACGGTGCCCAGCAGGAATGACGCGATGGTGACGGTACGCGCCGCCCCCGTAGGGCGTCGGCCGGTCAGCGCGAACGCGAGGTCGACGTAGAACTTGCCGGCACCGGTGTATTCGAGGATCGCGCCGTAGATGGTGAACAGGATGATGAACGTCGCCGCGACCTGAAGCGGGGTCCCGAGCATGCCGTCGAGGCCGAGGTACTGATTCGAGACGATGTCGTCGAGGTCCTTGGGCGGGCCGCGGAAGGGGCCGGGCATGAAGTCGGCGAAGTACGCGTAGGCGATCGCCGCGAGACCGATCGCCGGCAGGTGCCAGCCGATCGTCCGTCGCCCTGCCTCGAGGACGGTCAGGATCGCGATGACGCCAAACACGAAATCGGTCTGATTGGGGCTGTTCACCCGGTAGATCACGGTCTCGAAATTCAGGAAGACGTAGGCCGTGATGGCGATCGACGCGCCGATGAGTGCGACGTCTACCACGTTCACGCTCTTGATGAACCGGGGATGCATCGGGTAGAGGAGGAAGGTCAGGATGAGGATCGAGGTGAGAAAGATCATCACGTAGATCTGCGGCGTGGTGATGGTCTGCCCGAGGATCCGGAACGAGGGCACGAGCACGACGTTGGTCATTGGGATTTCGGCGCCTGCCGCGGCGTAGTACAGGGCGAAGAGCGTCGTGGCGACGGCGAGCGCCGTGACGACACCGTCCCAGAGACCGGTGAACGTGCGGGTCTTCGCCTCGGACTCGAACTCCTCGATGAGCTCCTTGGTCTTGTCCTCGGCGAGGACCGCGTCGAGATCGGGACGCGCGATGACCTCCGGCTCGGTTCCTTCGCTCACCGCACGCCCTCGAGTAGGGCCACGAGCCACGGTCGGACCTCGGCGCGCACGCGAACGACCGTCTCCCCGAAGCGTGGCCTGAGATCCAGCCTCCACCGCGACGTCGAGAACGCCTGCTCGCCCGCGGGCGTGATGCGGATGACCAGCTCGGGATCCATGGTGACGGTCGCTGGAGATTCCTCCATCCAGAGGCCGCTGCGCTCCTGCGTCGGCTCACCCTTCCATCCGAAGTACTCGACCGAACGGATGTCCGGCGACCGGACGCGTTCTATCCGGAGGCCCGGCCCCTCGCGAGCCAGCTCCTCATACACGGGGACCTGGTAGATCGACTGGTGGTACGAGTAGGTGAGCGCCTCGTCCTGATCGAGCGCGGCCACGAACTCAGTCGTCCCGTCGCCGACGCTGAGAACGCCGACGGGGGTGGCGAGCGCTACCCCCAACGAGATCGCGGTCGCGGCGATCAGGGCGACGAGAGCGCTACTCCGTCCCGGCGGAGCGTTATTTCTTCCACGCGTTCTTGGACTTGTAATAGTCGATCGCTCCCTGATGGAAGTCGATCGGGGAGCCCACGGTCGCGCTCTCGAGCATGAGGTCCTTCGCCGCGACGTGGACCTTCACCAGATCGTCCTTGTTGTCGAACATCGCCGCGAGGATCGCCTGAGCGAGCGCGGGATCGAAGTTCGAAGGCACGACGAGCAGGTTCGCGACGCCGGAGACCGTCACGTCCGCGGCGGTGTTGTACGTGGTCTTTGGAACCTTGTACGAGAAATAAAAGGGGCCGTACTTATCGGCCATCTTCTTGATGCTGTCGGTGAGGTCCAGAAGCTTGATCTTCGTCGCGGTCGACAGGTCGAGCACCGCCGGGACCGGCAAGCCGCCGCTGAAGAAGAACGCGTCGATCTTGCTGTCGCGAAGCGCATTCGCCGAGTCCTGCGCCCCGAGGCGCTCGCGCGAGATGTCCTTCGCCGGGTCCAGGCCGTAGGCCTCGAGGGTGCGGTTCGCGATGACCTCGGTGCCGCTCCCGGCGGTCCCCATCGACACGCGCTTGCCCTTGAGGTCGGTGACGGTGTTGATCCCGCCGCCGTCCTTGACGACGAGATGCGTCGCGTTCGAATAGAGGACGGCGAGGGCTTTCGCATCCACCTTCTTCTCGGGCGGCGCGAATGTGTTGGTGCCGTTCACGGCGTCGAAGAGCGTGTCGGAGAGCGTGAAAGCGAGGTCGGCCTTGCCGTCGCGGATGAGCTTCATGTTGTCCACCGACGCGGTCGTCGACTGCGCGCTCGCGGCGGTCCCGAGCCTCTTGTTGAGCAGCTCGGCGAGTCCCGCGCCGTAGACGATGTACACCGCGCCGGTACCGCCGGTGACAATGTTCAGCGTCTTTCCGGTGAAGCTCGGCGTCCCCGTCGCGACGGGTGTCGCGGACGACGTCGCCCGCGGCGCGTTGCACGCCGCGGCGACGAGCAGCGTCGCCAGGAATGGGGCAAAGATGCGAGCGGCCTTTCTCATACACACCTCCCCGAAGACGCGAGGAGTCTAGGGCGTACGCGGCCTCCGGAGGCGCAGCGCGCGCCGGGCCTCGGCGGCCGCCAGCCTGCGTCTCTCATCGTCCGTCTCGGCGATGAGCGGCGGAAGCGGGACTGGTTGCCCGCGTTCGTCGGTCGCAACGAAGACGAGATAGGCCGACGCCACGTGCACCACATTCCCGGTCAGCATGTCCTCCGCCTCGACACGCACGCCGATCTCCATGCTCGTCCGGCCGACGTGGTTCACCGACGCCTTCGCCGTGACCAGATGGCCGACGTAGACCGGGGCGAGGAACGAGAGCTCGTCGATGCGCGCCGTAACAACGCGCGCGCGGGCATGGCGCGTCGCGGCGGCTCCGGCGACGGCGTCGATGAGCTTCATGACCTCGCCGCCGTGGACGTTCCCGTATGGGTTCGCGTCGGACGGCAGCATCGTGCGCGACATCACGGTCTTCGACACAGCGACGGGCT
>VBIL01000071.1:20424-21840 GCA_005879975.1 Chloroflexota bacterium | reverse complement strand
CGGTCCCAGGCCTCATCGGTAGCGCAGATCACGGGCATCGAGACCTACGAGGTCGTCGCCCAGGTCGAACCGGCGCTCGCGTCTCGGTAGCTCGCGTTCACTGCGGCACAGCGGGCCGCGCTACGCGGCCTCGCTGTGCCCGGCCATCAGTAGGCCGAGCCGTTCCTCCGTCGCCGACGCTGCGTCCAAAGTCGCCACGATCCGGCCCTCGAACAAGACTGCGATGCGATCGGAGAGCGCGCGGATCTCATCAAGCTCGCTCGAGACGAGGAGGATCGCCGCTCCCTGACCGCGCTGCTCGAGTAGCCGCTCGTGCACGTATTCGGTCGCGGCGATGTCGAGGCCACGCGTGGGTTGCGAGACCACGATGAGCTTCGGCCGCTCCGAGAGCTCGCGGCCGAGCACCACCTTCTGCTGATTCCCGCCGGACAGGTTCGCCACGATCGCGCGCGGGTTCGGCGGTCGGACGTCGTACTCCGCGGCGAGCCGCCCGCCGTTCCGTAGGATCGTGACCGGATCGAGCACCCCGTGCCGCGCGAACGGCGCGTGGTCCTGCTTTCCGAGGATGAAGTCGTCGGCGACGGTGAACGCGAGCACGAGGCCTTCGAGGTGGCGATCCTCGGGGACATAGGCGACGCCGCGCGCGCGGGTGCGCTTGGGATCGTCCTTCGAGATGTCGACATCGCCGATGCGGATCGCGCCAGCGCTCGGTCTCCGCAGCCCGAGGATGCACTGAGCCAGCTCGCTTTGGCCGTTGCCGCCGACGCCGGCGACGCCCAGGATCTCGCCGGCGCGGACCTCGAAGTCCACACCGCGGAGTGCGGGAGATCCGCGGTCGCTCCGGGCCTCGAGGCCGCGAACAGCGAGCACCACCTCCGTCCGCGGCGGAGTGGCGCGCGCCTTCAACTCCTTGAGGTCGCGACCGACCATGGCGCGGGCGATCTCGCCCGGGTTCGTGTTGCGGGTCACGAGCTCCCCGGCGTTCTGGCCGCCGCGGAGCACCGTGATCCGGTCGGTGACCGCCATGACCTCTCGGAGCTTGTGCGTGATGAGGATCAGCGTCTTGCCTTCGTCGCGCAGCGTGCGCACGATCTCGAAGAGCTCATCCACCTCGAGAGGCGTCAGCACGGCGGTCGGCTCGTCGAAGATGAGCAGCTCAGAGCCACGGTAGAGGACCTTGAGGATCTCGACGCGCTGCTGGAGACCGAGGGGGATGTCCTCGATCCGGGCGGACGGATCGACCTCGATGCCGAATCGCTTCTCGAGCTCGCGCACGCGGTCCTCGATGCGTCGCCGGTCGAGCGCGGGACCGCCACGCTCGTCGCCGAGGACCACGTTCTCCGCGACCGAGAGCGGCGGAACGAGCATGAAGTGCTGATGGATCATCCCGATGCCAAGCGCGATCGCGTCGCGCGG
>VBIL01000071.1:0-20319 GCA_005879975.1 Chloroflexota bacterium | reverse complement strand
GCGTGCGCTCGGGCGCGACCGCCGTCGCCGCCGGGCCTCGCGCGCGCTCCGGTCGCGGCTCGATGGTCACTAGTGGCCCTCGGTCTCGTACGGGATGCCGTCGGACGCTGGCGGCCGCGACCGCCCGACGAATCCGGCGACCGCGAGGATCGTAAGGACGTAGGGGAGCGTTGATAGGAGCTGCACAGGCACGCGAACGTCGCCGATCGAGGCGCCCTGCAGCGAGAAAGAGAGAGCCGTTCCGTAGCCGAAGACGAGCGACGCCACGAGCGCGCCGATCGGCGTCCAGCGACCGAAGATCATCGCCGCGAGCCCGATAAACCCGCGACCGCCCGTCATCCCGTCGGTGAAGGAATGTGCGACCGACAGCGAGAGGTACGCGCCACCGAGCGCCGCGAGCAGACCTGACGCGAGGACCGCCCAGTAGCGGGTCCGGCGGACGCCGATGCCGACGGTCTCGGCCGCGCGCGGATGCTCGCCGACCGCGCGGAGCCGTAGGCCGGGCACCGTTCGGAACAGGAAGACTTGGATGAGGACGACGAGCACGACCGTCAGCCAGACGATCGTGTTCTGGTGGCCGATCACATCGCCGATGAACGGGACGGCTGCGAGCGGAGCGATCTCCACATCGGGCACCGCGGCGAGGTCCGCGGGCGTGCCGGTGTTGCCGTAGAACTGGTAGTCGAGAAAGCTCGTCAGGCCGAGCGCGAGGATGTTGAGCGCCATACCTGAGACGATCTGGTCGCTGCGTAGGTGGATCGCGGCGACGGCGTGTACTCCGGCGAGCACCGCGCCCGCCGCCATCGCGACCGCAAGCGCGAGCACGACGCTGTGCGTGCGATCCGCGGCGACTACACCGAAGAACGCGCCGACCAGCATGCATCCTTCGAGCGCGATGTTGACGACGCCGGAGCGCTCGGCGATGACACCGCCGAGCGCCGCGAGCGCGATCGGCGTGGCCAGGCGCAGCATCGCGGCAAGCACCCCGGCGCCGATGAGCTGCTCCCAGGTCATGCGATCGCCTCGAGCGGCTTGGGCCCTCGCCGGCGCGCGAGGATGCGGACGATCAGCTCGGCCGCGATGACGAAGAGGACGATCGCTTCGATGACCGAGACGAGCTGCGCCGAGACCCCGGCGTTCGCCTGCATGATCGAGCCGCCGCGCGCGAACGCGCCGAAGAGGAGCGCCGCCAGGACGACGCCGATCGGTGAGTTCTTTCCGAGGAGCGCCACCGCGATGGCATCGAAGCCGTAGCCGGCGGAGAACCCGTCGAACACACGGTGGAAGA
Source organism: Chloroflexota bacterium (assembly GCA_005879975.1). Taxonomy (GTDB): domain Bacteria; phylum Chloroflexota; class Limnocylindria; order P2-11E; family P2-11E; genus 3-1-20CM-2-70-9. The sequence goes on along the minus strand of VBIL01000071.1, from coordinate 19,031 downwards.
CGCCGGTGACCTGGATCATCCCAGCGAGGCCGGCGAAACCGCCGGCGATGGCCATCGCGATGACCGTATGGACGCGCGGGTCGATCCCCGCCTGCGCCGCGGCGCGCGCGCCGAGCCCGACTGCGCGGAGCTCGTAACCGAGCGGCGTCCGCCAGAGCACGAACCAGAAGACGACGACCGCGAGGATCGCGAGGAAGATCCCCGCATGCAGGCGCGTCAGCGGAACGAGCTCGTTGGGGATGATGATCGGCAGCACCGCCCCGTCGCCGATCGGAGCCGATGCCGGAGTGCCGAGGGCGTTCGGCGCGGTCATCGGTCCGTTCTGCAGCAGCCAATGGATCACGAACACGACGATGTAGTTCTGCATGATGGTCGTGATCACTTCATTCACGCCGCGGGCGGCCTTGAGGTAGCCGGCGATCGCCGCCCATGCGGCTCCCGCCCCGATCCCGGCGACGAGCACGATCGGGAAGAGGATCGGCCCCGGGAGAAAGCCGAAGCGCGCGCCGACGGCCCCCGCGGCGACGGCGCCAACGAGCAGCTGGCTCTCGGCGCCGATGTTGAACAGGCCTGTGCGGAACGCGACGGCCACGGAGTGTACGCCGAGATCGGATCGTGCCCCGACGCGAAGATGAAGATCGCGCCGACGGCGAGGGCGAACAGCACCGATGCGACCGGCACCGCAGGTCCGGTCGCCCACTGGGCGGTGGGCTGACGCACCGACGGGGCCGTTGTCGGCCCCGTCGGAGTCGCCTGCGTCTCGCTCGCCAAAGGGTTAAGGCTTGACGGTCAGGTCCGTCTTGGGCTTGATGGTGCCGCTCTTGATGTCCGCCAGCGCTTTGTCCGCGGCGGCCTTCGCGTCCGCCGGGACCACTGCGTCGAGCTTGCCGTAACCGACGCCGTCGTTCGTTGCATTGAACGAGTTGTCGCCTGCCTTGAACGTGCCGTCCTTGATCGCCTTCGACGTGTCGTAGACGGCCTTGTCGACGCGCTTGATCGCGCTCGTGATCACGGTCCCGGGCGCGACGTCGATCTGGTCGACGTCGACGCCGATCGCGTACACGCCCTTCTCCTTCGCCGCCGCGATGTAGCCGAGGCCCGAGCCTCCGGCGACCTGGAAGAGGATGTCGCAGTTCTTGCTGATGTGGTTGAGGCCGACCTCTTTGCCTTTCTGCTGGTCGACGAAGTCATTGCTGTAGCCGATGAGGATCGTGGTGGTCGGGCTGATCGTCTTGATCGCGTCCTGGTAGCCGGCCATGTACCGGTCAACCGGCGGGATGGGGATGCCGCCCATCGAGCACACCGTGTTGTGCGTCGCCTTGCCGACCTTGTTCTTTGCCATCGTCGCCGCGATGACGCCGACGAGGTACCCCGCCTCCTGCTCCTTGAAGAACAGGTTCGCTACATTGGGCAGGTTCTCGGTGTTGCCGGCGTCGTTCGCCGGCGCGCCGTCGATGATCGCGAACTTCACGTTCGGGAACTGCTTGGCGACCTTCCATGCCGCGTTCTGCATCAGGAAGCCCACGGCAATGACGAGGTCGTAGTTCTGCTGCGCGAACGTCGTGAGGTTCGGCACGTAATCCTCTTGCTTCTTCGACTCGATGACGCTGGTCTTGAGACCGAAGTCCTTCTCGGCGTTCAGACGCCCGGTGTTGGCCGCCTGGTTGAAGCTCTTGTCGTTGAGACCGCCCACGTCGGTCACCAGCCCGACCTGCATCGGCTTCGGGGTCGGAGCCGCGGACGCGCTCGGAGCCGCGCTCGCGCTCGGCGAGCCGGTCGTTCCCGCGGTATTAGTGCCACCGCACGCCGCGGCGACCGTCGCCGCAAGTACGAGGAACGCGAAGACGCGTTTCATGAGCTACCCCCTCTTCGTGTCGCGCGCCCTTCGGAAAGGGCGGATCGTGCGACGTCCGGATTCTAGTGCGCTCGCTCGCTGACCTGGCCCCCGGTCAGGCCAGCACCTTCCACAGCACGTAGCCGATGAACACGACGTACAGGCTTCCCCCCAGCATCAGCGATGACAGGGGCAGCGCGTTCTCCCGCGCGCGCATGCGCAGCTGCACGTAAATGAGGAGCCCCGAGAGGAGCGCGAACACCGCGGCGACCGTGCCGAATTCGCCGAGCTGCCAGGGCGTCAGCAGGACGCCGATCGTGACCGGAATCGTGGACTGGAAGACCATCGCCCCGGCGACGTTGCCGAGCGCGATGACGTCCTTGCCGTCGCGCGTCCAGATGAGGCTGTTCGCGGCCTCGGGCAGTTCGGTGGCGAGCGGCGCGAGGATGAGCGCGACGAGCAGCGTGTTGAAGCCCATCGCATGCGAGAAGTCCTCGACGAAGTCCGCGAAGAAGCGCGCGCCGAGGATGATCGCACCGAACGAGATGACCGTCTGGGCGAGGACGAGCCAGAGAGGCGGCGCGGCGGGCACGAAGCGAGCGCCGACCCGACCGAGCAGCGACGCGAAAGTGAGCTGGTCGAACGCCTCGCGCTCCTCGAGCTCCTCCTCGATGTCTTCAGCGCTGCGCCGTCCCTTGCGCAGGACGAGGAAAAGGTAGAGGAAGTACGCGGGGATGAAGATCCAGCCGAGATATCCCTTGACGAAGTGGATCTCGGGCGGAATGAGCGCGAGGGCGAGGGCGATTGAGTAGAGGACGAGGAAGAAGGAGAGATCCCGCAGCGCGTGCGGCGCGTCGACGTGCAGGGTGTCCCGCTTGCGACGCGCGCGGAGCGCGAACGCGGTCACGCCGATGAGCAGCATGACGAGCGTGCCGAGCATGAAGGGCGCGCCGAGGATCGCTCCGACGCCGATCTCGGCGGAGTCGGGTGTATTCGTGAAGAGGATCGCGACGACCGGAATGAGCGTTTCCGGAGTGGCCGTGCCGATCGCCGCGAGGATGCTGCCGGTGGCGCCTTCGCTGATGCGGAGCTTGATGCCAAGCCACTCGACTCCGTTGGTGAAGACCTCGGCACCGACCAGGATGAGGACGAACGCGCCGACGATGAGGGCAATGTCGAGCGGGCTCATGGCGGCGCCTGAAGGTTAGCGGGCGGCGTGGCCCGCCGCCGCGGCCACCGTGGCACCGTGCCGGCGGGCGAGCAGTGTGCGTACGAGCGGGATCAGCACGAGGACCAGCGCGAGGAGCAGCGTCGCCGTGGATAGCCAGCTCGAGAAGAAGAAAAGAGGGCTTCCACCGCCCGAGATGAGGGCCTTTCGGAGCTCGCGCTCGGTCGAGTCTCCGAGCACGAGGGCGACGACGAGCGGCGCGAGCGGGTATTTCAGCTTGCGGAGCCAGTAGCCGATGACTCCGAAGAGGACCGTGATGAACACATCGAGCATGCTGTTGTTCAAGGAGTACGAGCCGATGATCGAGATGACCACGATGAAGGGCGTGATGATCGCGTAGGGCACGCGCATGATCATCGCGAGCAGCGGGACCGCGAGCAGACAGAGGATGAAGGTGAGCAGGTGGCCGAGGTAGATGCTCGCGATGAGCCCCCAGACGAAGTCCTGGTGCTCGAGGAACAGGACCGGCCCTGGCTGGAGACCCCAGATGAAGAGCCCGGCCATGATCACCGCGGATGTCGGCGATCCCGGGATGCCCAGCGTGATCATCGGGACCATCGATGCGACCCCCGCGGCGTCGGCCGCCGCCTGCGGACCCATGATCCCGGAGATCTCGCCCTTGCCGAAGTTCTCCTTGTTCTTTGAGTACTGGCGCGCGAGCCCGTAGCCGAGGAACGACGCCGCGGTCGCGCCGTGTCCCGGGAGGACGCCGAAGAGGAACCCGATGATCGAGTTCGAGAGCACGAGCCGCAGTCGTTTTCGCAGCTCGCCGAGCGCTTGGACGACGTCGCGCAGGCCCAGGCGCGCGGAGAGGTTCTCCACGTAGCCGATGCCCTGTTCTTCGGCGGAGGCCAAGATCTCGCCGATGCCGAAGAGACCGATCGTCACCGGCACGAAGCCGATGCCCGAGAGAAGCGAGATCTGCCCGAAGTTGAGGCGCTGCTCGCCGGTGATGGTGTCGAAACCGACGGCCGCGAGGAGGAGGCCGAGGGCGAGCATCGCGACGCTCTTGATTGGCGCCTCCGCGCCGAGACCGATCAGCGTCGCGAATGACAAGACGAAGACCGCGAACAGCTCGGCGGGTCCGAACTGGAGCGCCCGCAGCGCGATCGGGAGCGCGAAGAACGTGAACAGCACGGTCGCGATGAACGCCCCCACGAAGCTCGATACGAACGAGCTCGCGAGCGCGAGCCCGGGCCTGCCCAGGCGTTTGGCCAGCGGGAAGCCATCGAAGAGCAGGACCACGGCCCATGGCTCGCCGGGGATGTTGAAGAGGATCGACGTGATCACGCCGCCGAAGAGCGCGCCCCAGTAGATGCCGGCGAGAAAGATGATCGCGGTCGTCGCGTCCGATCCGGGAAGTGATCCGTGCGCGATGAACACTGTGACGGGGAGCAAGATCGCGACACCGCTGGTCCCGCCAAGACCGGGCAGCACGCCGATGATGAGTCCGAGTACGACGGCGACGAACAGCATCGCCATGTTGATGGGATGGAGCGCCGTCGCGAAGCCGCCGGCCAGGCTGCTGAAGACGACGCCGATGTCGTTCAGGAGCTCCATTTAGAAAGGCAGGATCCCGCTGTCGTAGAGGAAGCTCTTGGGAAGGCTCACGCGGAAGCCGAGCTCGAAGGCCGCGTAGATCACCAGCGGGAACGCGATGGTGATGAGAGCGACCCACCAGACCTTGTAGCGTCCGATCCACCATCCGAAGCCACCCATGTACAGCGCGGTGGCGACGTAGAAGCCAAGCGGAGGGATGACCGTGTAGGTGATCTCCCCGCTCTGCCAGCGGATCCCGCCGATGAGCGTGGCGTACGCGAGCATCGGCAGGACGAGCTTGAGGACGGCGAAGATGCTCTCGCGACCCTGAAAGACCCCTTCGCTGGTCTGCGGCGTGAGGAACGCTCGATAGGCGACGACGAGTGCGGCCACTCCCATGATCGCCGCCGCCCAGAACGGGTACCAACGTGAGCCGACGTCCCCGGGCGCGGTGCCGATGGAGGGACTGAAGGCCGCGCGCGAGTCGAACATGGCGACGGCGGCGATCGCGATGATCGCCGCCGCCGTCCCTACCTGATAGGGCCGCACGAAGCGGTGCTTACACCCACTTGAATTTCGTGGCGATGTCCTGATGCAGCTGCTGGTACTGAAGGATGAACTGACGGAAATCGAGCCCGCTGCGGAAGTCGGGGTTGAGCGCGTTGTCGCTCATGAACTTCTTCCACTCGTCCGAGTCGTAGACCTTCTTGAAGACATCCACCCAGAAGGCCTGCTGCTGCGGAGAAAGTCCTGGCGGCGCCATGATCGCCCGCATGATGTAGTAGTCGTCGATCGCGATGCCTTGCGTCTTGCAGGTGGCGAGGCCCGTATACACGCCGGTCTTAGGCGATTCCGGAGTGAAGGCGCAGAGCGGGCGCATCTTCTTCGGGCTCGCTTGGTAGAGCGCGAGGCCTTCGCTGGGGTTGTTGACCGAGGCGACGACACCGCCCTGGTGACCAGCGACCGCGGCCGCGACCGTCGCGCCGGAAGTCTGCGGAACGTACGTGAATGGCTTCGTCTTCATCGTGTCCTCGATGCGACGGAAGAGCGCCTCATCCTCCTGCTTGGAGCCCGTACCGGCCACGACGAGGGAGTCTTTCTGCGCGGCCGCGACGAAGTCCTGCGCCGTCTTCCAGGGGCTGTCGTCGTTGACCCAGAGGAAGAACGGATCGAGCGCCATGTTCGCGACCGGGGTGAAGTCCGTCGCCTTGTAAGGGAGCTTCTGCGTGATGATGGTGGTGAAGAAGCTGTTGAGCGTGATCATCACGTAGTGCATGTCGCCCTTGTGGTCGAAGACGTATGTGAAGGCGACCGCGCCCGAGCCGCCCTCTTTGTTGACCGGGGTCACCGGTTGTGGTGAGAAGTTCTTGCTCGAGATGATCGCTTGCATTGCGCGCGCGTAGATATCCGACCCACCACCCGGCGCCGTGCTGATCACGAACTCCACCGGGTGACTTGGCTGTACGGACGCTGCCGCCGTCGCGGAGCCACTCGGGCTCGGCGCGCTACCGGTGTTGCTGGCGCAGGCGCTGAGGGTGATGAGCGCGGCCGCCAGGATCGCCACAGAGGAACGCTTCATTTGGCTCGCACCTCCAAGACTCACTACGGCCGCAGGTGTCTAAGGGGTCACACCGGCGGTCTGACCGCCACCAATCCTGTCACAATGGGCCAAGCGGGTCGGCACGGCAGTCGGGGGGTGCTGTGCTCCGGCCCCCGAACTGCATAAGGAGTTCGCATGGTGCAGGAGCTGACCAAACCGACCTCGCTGCGTCGCGGGGCGGCCCCCGAAACGGCATTCGCCTTCCTCGACGGCGAGTTCGTCCCGGTCCGCGAGGCCAAAGTGAGCGTGCTGACGCATGCCTTCAACTACGGCACAGGCGTCTTCGAGGGCATCCGCGCCTACTGGAACGCCGAGGACGAGCAGCTCTACGCGCTCCATCTAAAGGAGCACTACGCCCGGCTCCACCGATCCTGCCGGATCATGCGCATCGGTCTCCCGTACACGGTCGACGATCTGGTCGGCGTGACCCTCGAGCTCCTCCGCAAATGCGGCTACCGCGAGGACGCGTACATCCGGCCGATCGCCTATAAGTCCAGCCCGCTCATCGGGGTCCGGCTCCATGACCTCGACGACGCGTTCACGGTGTTCGCCGTTCCGTTCGGCACGTACATCGACATCGACCGCGGCATCGCCTGCGGCGTGTCGAGCTGGCGGCGCACCGATGACAATGCCATCCCCGCGCGCAGCAAGATCACCGGTGCATACGTGAACGCGGCGCTCGCCAAGACCGAGGCCCAGGAGGCCGGCTTCGACGAGGCTATCGTCCTGAACCCGGACGGCCACGTCTCGGAAGGGAGCGCGGAGAACCTCTTCCTGGTGCGGGACGGCGTGCTCATCACGCCGCCGGCGAGCGACAACATCCTCGAGGGGATCGTCCGCTCGAGCGTGCTCAAGATCGCGAGCGATTCCGGCATTCCGACGGCCATCCGCTCCGTCGACCGCACCGAGCTCTACATCGCAGACGAAGTCTTCCTATGCGGCACCGGCGCTCAGATCTCGCCGGTCACCAGCATCGACCATCGGACCATCGGTAAGGGCCAGGTCGGTGCGATCACCGCAAAGATCGCCCGTACCTATTTCGACGCCGTGCATGGCAGGGCTCCGGAGTACCGAAGCTGGGTCCTTCCCGTGTACAAGCGGTGACCGCGAAGAAGAAGAAAAGCAAAGGGAGCGCGCTCGGGCGGATCGTTCGCGCGATCGACGCCGCCGGCCGGGATGCGGACCTCGCGCGTCGAAGTGCTGGCGATCCCGAGTTCCGCCGCGGTGTCCGCGAGGAGCGTCGGAAGACCCTCTCCTCGTTCCAGACGGTCAAGGATTCGCTCGCCGATCGCGAGCGAATCCAGAAATCTAAGAAGCGGAGCCAGCGGAGCTAGCGGGCGACGCACGCGCGGTTGCGGGTGGCACGGGGGAGCGGGTTGCGCGCGAGCCGTTGACCGGCCGCGTCGCTCTGAGGCTGATCGCAGTGCTGCGGAGCGGACCGGTAGGCGAGCGCGCGACCCCGATCCCGGGACAGGACCCGCAACCGCATGGGCCTCAGTTCGCCGCTAGCGAGCTAGGTCGGTCGCGAGGCCTCTGAAGTCCGATCCAACGCGCACGACGATGTCGGCGCTGCTCGACTCGCTCGTGGGCAGCGTGTCCACCGGAAGCCCGCCGAGCTGCTGTGCGAGGGCATTGGCGGTGTAGCGCTTGGTGTTGTTGCGCACGAGTACAGCGGAGCGTCCCGTCGCGCTGCCGTTCGTGACTATGGACACGGAGAAGGCGCGCTCGACGAGGCGGTCCGCGACGGTCTGCGCGAGTCCGGTCCGGCCGCCGGTGTTGCGCACCTCGATCGAGGCGGCCTCCGACTTCACCTGCGGGTCGTAGAAGATCGACGCAGCGAAGTCCCGCACCTTCGCGCGGTCGGGCACGAGGAAGAATCCGCCGTCGCTGCCGGAGTACTGAAGCTCGCAATGGGGGTAATCGCTTCCACATGGGTAGAGCACTTCGCTACGGATCGCGCTGCCATCGATCGCTGTTCCGAAGAGCACGAGCGAAGGCACGTTCGCCGGATCGAAGTTCGTCTGCACCGCGCTGCCGACACGGTCGACGATCGCGGGAAGGCTCCGCAGGAAATCGCCTTCGGTCATTCGCGTGCGCAGCGCCGAGAGGACCAACTGTTGCCGCTGCGCGCGGCTGTAGTCGTTGGTGTCATGGCGCGACCGCGCGAAGTGCAGGGCCGTGGAGCCGTCCATGAGCTGCGGCCCGGTCGTGATGTCGAGGCGCTCGACCCCATAGTCCGGTGTGGGGTAGGACTCATCGCGGACCGGACGCCGGACATCGACGATGACGCCGCCGACGGAATCCACGATCTTCGTGAATGCGTCGAAGTTGACGAGCGCGTATGCATTGAGACGGATCCCGAGGAGATCTTCCACGACCTTCCGCGAGAGGTCGGGGCCGCCGAACGCATACGCCGCATTGATCTTGTCGACGAGCACGCCAGGCCGGTCGATGTACACGTCGCGCGGGATGGAGAGCATTGCCGCGGTCTTGTTCACCGGATCGAGGCTGAGCACGATCATCGTGTCGGTGTTCTGCGTGGTCGACGAATCGGGCCGCGAGTCGATCCCGAGGAGCAGCACGTTGACGCGGTCGGTGCCGGTCCAAGCCGGCAGAGACGGATCCTGCCCGGCCGCCGCAACGAGCGGCGCGTTCGCGATCGGCGCGAAGATCTTGGCGAAGAACCCGGCCCACGGTGCCGATCCGCGGTACGCGGCCGTGTAGAAGGCGACGAGTGAAACGCAGACGACCCCGAGGATCGCGTAATCGAGCAGGCGGCGCCCGCTCAGCGATCCCATCCCCAGCAGCTTGCCCGCGAACGCGTCCGCGACTACATAGAGGTGATACATGAAGAACGCGGCAGCGACGAGGAACGTGAACGCGGGTGCGTTGCGGAGCACGAGCGTCGTCAGCGGATCGGCGATCGCGATAAAGGCCCCGGCGAGAAGGACCGTGAAGATCGGTAGGAGGACCATCAGGATCCCCTTCACCCATCTGCCCTGATAGGCCTGTCCAAGACCCGGGAGCAGGCCCGAGAGCACCGCGGCGAATCCGGGTGAGCCGCTCATGCGGGGCGCTCGAAGCGCGCGAACGCGCAGCGAGACGGCCGACGACGTCCCCCGATTCGACACCGAACCCCTAGGGTACGAGACTCGGCGTCCCGAAGATGGAGCGCTCCCTTCCCGCCGATTCCGCCACGCTCCGCGGTGCCCGCGCCGTCGGCATCGTCTGTGCCACGCTCTTTTTCCTTCCGGTGATCTTCGCTCTCGCGTTTCCGTCGGCCTTTCTCTTCATGCCGTACAACCGGAGCTACGAGCGGATGATCGCGTCGGTCCTCATCGCGCTCGGCCTCGGCCTCTTGCTGGCGCTGCGCGACCCAGTCCGCAACGCCGGGGTCTTCGCGATCGCCGGCCTGACCACGGGCCTGCTCGGAGCGTCGGTCGTCTACGCGTTGATCGTCGACGGCGCCGATCCTCTCCACTGGGTCGCGCAGGTCCCGATCCTCGCCGCGATCACGGTGACGCTCGTCATCACCTACACCCGACTCCGGCGACCGAACCCAATCGTCGTGCGCATCGTCGTCGCCGCTGTCGTGCTGCTGCCGTTCGCGTTCTACCTGCACGACCTCGCGTACGCGGCATTCGTCGCGGGGCGATAGCGTTCGCGTCATGCCTTCGGTCGTGCAAGTGAATGACCTGCGTAAGCGCTACGGTGAGATCGAGGCGGTGCGCGGCATCAGCTTCCAGGTCGAGTCCGGCGAGGTGTTCGGCCTCCTCGGCCCGAACGGAGCGGGGAAGACGACGACCGTCGAGATCCTCGAAGGCCTTCGGAAAGCGGACGGCGGGTCCGCCCTCGTGGCGGGCGTCAATGTGTTCACCGATCCGTCCGAGGTGAAGCGACGCATCGGCGTCCAGCTCCAGGCGAGCGCCTTCCCCGAGAACCTCACGGCCAAGGAGACGGTCGACTTCTTCGCGACCTGTTACGACCTCGATGTCGATGCCCTCGCGCTGTTGCGCCTGGTCGAGCTCCAGGAGCGCGCCGGGCAGCGGCAGGAAAAGCTGTCTGGCGGACAAAGGCAGCGTCTCTCGATCGCGACGGCGCTCGTGAACTCACCGCAGATCCTCTTCCTCGACGAGCCCACGACCGGGCTCGACCCACAGGCGCGCCGGAACCTTTGGGATCTCATCCGCGGCATCAAGGGTCGCGGCACCACCGTGTTCCTCACGACGCACTACCTCGACGAGGCCGAGATCCTGTGCGATCGGGTGGCGATCATGGACGAGGGACGGATCGTCGCGCTCGACCCGCCGCGCAAGCTCATCGACGACCTGTTAGCGCGAGGCTTCACCAAGCCGGTGTTGCAGCAGCAAGCCAACCTTGAGGATGTCTTCCTCGACCTCACCGGTCACGAGCTTCGCGACACATGAGACAGACAGCGCGGCTCACGGCGTTGCTCCTGCGCGCGTATGTGCGCGACCGTATCGCGCTGTTCTTTAGTCTCGTCGTCCCCCTGATGCTCATGGTGATCTTCGGCTACCTGAACCTCGGTGACTTCGGCCGAGTCTCACTCGCCGTCGACGACCAGGCGAAGAACGACGCCAGCAAGCAGCTCCTGGGCGTGTTGAAAGGGATCGAGACCCTGCAGGTCACAGAGGAGAGCACGGACGAGGCCCTGAAACGTCTGCGGCGTACCGAGTTGGACATGCTGGTCGTCATTCCGAGGGAGTTCACGATCGCGCCGGCGCGCCCCGGTCAGACGGTGCCGCAGCTCGTCGTCTATGGCGACGACGCGCGCCCGCAACAGGTCGCCGTCGGGCGGCAGATCCTCGCGCAGGTCATCGACAGGTTTTCGTTCTCCGTCACGCAGACGACTCCCGTCATCGCTGTGAAAGACGAAACCGTCCAGGGCGTGCGCCTCCGCTATGTGGACTTCCTGGTACCCGGGATCCTCGGGGTGAACATCATGCAGCTCGCCGTCTTCTCCGTCGCCTTCGCGCTCGTCGCTGACAAGCAGCGCGGGGTACTGCGCCGGATCATGGCAACTCCCGTCCGGATCCCGAATCTGTTGGCGGCGCATGTGGTGACCCGCCTCTTCATCGCCGCCGGGCAGGTGGCCGTGCTGCTGCTGGTCGCGCTCGTTCTGTTCAACGTCACGATCGTCGGCGGGCTCGGATCGCTCGTCGTCGTCGCGCTGCTCGGCACGATCCTCTTCCTGACGATCGGCTTCGCACTCGCGGGTTGGGCCCAGAGCGAGAACCAAGTGCCGGCCATCGCGCAGCTGATCACGTTGCCGCAGTTCTTCTTCTCGGGCGTCTTCTTCTCGAAGAACGCCGCACCCGAGGCGATCCGGCCGATCACGAACCTGCTGCCGCTCACCTTCTTGAACGACGCGCTGCGCGAGATCAGCGTGCAGGGCGCGACGCTCTGGGATGTGCGAACGCAGATCCTGGGTCTCCTGGTGTGGATCGTCCTCGGGTTCCTTCTAGCGGTTCGGCTCTTTCGCTTCGAGCGCTTCTGATCAATATCTCGCCTGCGGCGAGATACACGCTCAAGGCTGACGGTTTCGCTCCTCGCGAGTGAATCGCTCGTCGCTCAGCCTCTCCCAGACGACGCGGTGCGCCACCGCGCGGAAGCGGCCCCAGTCCGCCCAATCCCCGCCGATGTCCACTGAATGCAAGCTGGTGATGCGCTCGAGCCCGTCTGCGACGGCCGAGAGCTCCGCTGGGTCGACCTCTCTGTACTCCTCGATCCGCTCTTCGCGATCGCGCGCCTCCAGCACCCCGCCGACCTCGTCGAGGAGGAAGGCGAATGTGTGGAAGATGGGCGGTCCGTCCGGCGAGGACCGCTGGCTGTAAGCGATCGCCGCGAGGAAGCGCCGGATCGTGGTCTCGAGCCCGGTCTCTTCGAGCGTCTCCCGTACGAGCGCCTCGAAGATGCCTTCGCCGTGGTGGATGCCGCCGGTCGGGAGCCGGTAGGCGCCGCGCGGATAGAAGGTCTTGATCGATAGAAGGACCTTCCGGTTCGGGCGCCGCACGACCATGCAGACCTCGCCGATGCGGTCGGGGTTGTGGATCGGATCGAAGAAGCTGTCGTGGATCGTCGCGTCGACCCGCCGCGGCTCGCCGTATCGGGCCGCGAGCTCAGCGACCTCCCGGTCGAACTCGGTCACTCACTCCCGATCGTACTTGCGCAGGACGTCCTCGAGCGCCTCGCGTAGAAGTACGGCTTCCTTCGTCTTCTTGCGCTCGGCAAGGGCCTTGAGCCGCGCGAGTTGCGCCGAGCTGTAGTAGGACGACTTAAGGACCATGTCTTCGGCCGGGGGCAGGCCGACGGCATTCCCGCCCTGTTCCTTGGCGGCGTAGAGCGCGAGATCCGCCTTGCGCATGAGCTGCTCGGCGCTCTTCGCGTCGCGTGGAGCGTTGGCGACGCCGATCGTGGCGGTGGCCTCGAATCGTGGAGGGATCGATTTACGCAAGGTGGCCACGAGATCGGCGCGAAGACGCTCAGCGCGAAGGAACGCGGCTTCGAGCGGAACGCCGGGCGCCACGAGGGCGAACTCGTCCCCGCCGATGCGGCCGAAGCTCCAGCCTTCGGCGTTCGCTTTGGCGGTGAGCACACGCGAGGCCACCGCGATCGCTTTGTCGCCGAGCTCTCGACCGCCCTTCTCGTTCAGGACCATGAGGTTGTCCAGGTCGACCAGGAGGAGCGACGCGCCCCCTTCAGCTTTGACCGCTTTCTCGACCACGCTTGCGAATCCTGGCGCCGAGAGCGCTTTCGGCCTCGTCATATATCGACATAACATATATATATGTTGGCGATGTATGTCAAGAGCGACGAGGTAGCCGGCCCCCTCTGTGACCGGCTTCACCGCATCGCGTCCCTGACCGGCCCCGGGTCGGCCCACGCGGCGCGGATGCACGCGGGTCGCCCGATGGTCCGAGTTCCGCGAGATGACACCCGCAGTGGGCCTGTCCGAGCTTGTCCACGGGCTAAACTTGTAGGAACAGGCGCCTGAGGGGCCATCGACCCCGAGCTGCCGGAAGAAAGTCGCTACCGCGGCGAGTAGAACCGGCCGGAGACCGCTCCGTTAGTGGCGGATCGAGTGGACGCGGACGGCGTCAACTCGGGTGGTACCACGGCATGCGCCGCCCCGAGATGTTCGGGACGGCGTTCTTGTTTTTTGGAGGCGAAGTGGCAAAGGCGACAGAGAAGACGCGGTTCCGGCCGGTCGGAGCGAAGCTCGATCTGGCCGAGGTCGACCACCGCGTCCTCGATCTCTGGGAGCGCGAGCGGAGCTTCGACCTCCTGCGGAAGAAGAACGCCGGCGGACCACGCTTCAAGTTCTTCGACGGGCCGATCACCGCGAACGGGCAGAACGGCTTCGACTGCCAGGGCCTTTGGGTGGAGGTGCAGGTCGAGCGCGAGCTCAACCTCAACAGCAAGCGCGACATCGAGACCTACGGCATCGCGAGGTTCTCGGAGGCCTGCCGCGCCCGCGTCGATCGGTCGGCGGCCGCGATCACGAAGGGCTCCATCCGCATGGGTCAATGGATGGACTGGGCCAACTCCTACTACACGTACAGCGACCTAAACATCTCGCACATCTGGCACGTGTTGAAGCTGTGCCAGGAGAAGGGCTGGCTCTACAAGGGCCATCGCTCGATGCCGTGGTGCGCTCGCTGCGGCACTGCGTTGTCGCAGCATGAGATGACCGCGACGAATTCGTATCGGGAGATGACGCACCAGGCCGTCTTCGTTCGGTTTCCGATAGAGGGCCGCAAGAACGAGTCGTTTCTCGTGTGGACCACGACCCCCTGGACGCTGACCGCGAACGTCGCGGTCGCGGTGCACCCAGACCTGGAATACGTACGCGCGAAGGTCGGCGACGAAGTCCTCATTCTCTCGCGCGGCACATCAGGATCAGCTATCCGCAGCGACGCGACGGTGCTCGAAACCGTCAGGGGCCGCGACCTCGTCGGCCTGCGCTACCGGGGCCCGTTCGACGAGGAGCTTCCCGCAGCCCGCGAGGGCGTGCCCGGTCACCGGGTCATCGCCTGGAAGGACGTCGGAGAGGCCGAGGGGACGGGGATGGTGCACATCGCGCCTGGCTGCGGCGCCGAAGACTTCGCGCTGTCCAAGTCGGAGAAACTCCCGGTACTCGTTCCCATCGACGAGATGGCTCGGTATGTCAAGGGGTATGGGTGGCTCGAAGGGAAGGACGCACGCGACGTAGCCTCCGAGATCGCCGCCGACCTCCAGCGGCGCGGACTCCTCTTCAGGTCGGAGGAATTCACCCACAGCTATCCCACCTGTTGGCGCTGCCATGAGGAGATCGTCTTCAGGGTTGACGACGAATGGTTCATTTCGATGGACGAGCTTCGGCCGAGGCTTATCGAGGCGGCAACCAAGGTCACGTGGCTTCCGCCGGCGGCGGGCCGCCGCATGGAGAACTGGCTGCAGAACATGGGCGACTGGAACATCAGCCGCAAGCGCTACTGGGGGCTACCTCTTCCTTTCTATACGTGCGCGAACAAACACTTCTTCGTCGTCGGGAGCGAAGAGGAGCTCCGGAAGCTCGCGAAGAGCGGACTGGACAAGCTCCGCGAGCTGCATCGGCCGTGGATCGATGAGGTGGTCGTCGGCTGCCCGCAGTGTGGCGCCGAGGCCAAGCGCGTCAAAGAGGTGGGGGACTGCTGGCTGGACGCCGGGATAGTCCCGTTCTCGACGCTCGATTGGCTGCACGATCGGAAGCACTGGGAGCAGTGGTTCCCCGCCGACTACATCGTCGAGATGGTCGAGCAGATCCGCCTCTGGTTCTACTCGCAGCTCTTCTTCTCGGTGGTCCTCACGGGTGAGGCGCCATGCTTGCGAATCCGTCGGCGCGGATGTCATCCGCTGGGCCGTCGCCCGCGAGGACCTGCAGGAGATCATGTACTTCAGCTGGGAGCCCCTTCAGGAGCTCAAGCGGAAGCTTCTGGTCCTCTGGAACACCTATTCCTTCTTCGTGACGTACGCGAACCTCGACGGCTTCGACCCCTCGGAGAAACAGGTCCCTCCGGCCGACCGGCCGGTCATGGATCGCTGGCTCCTCTCAGCTCTCGCGCGGCTCGTAGCCGAGTCGCGGGCCGCGTTGGACGCCTACGACGTGCGGACGGCGATCTTCAAGGTCGAAGCGTTCTGGGAGGACCTCTCCACCTGGTACGTCCGCCGGAACCGGGCACGCTTCTGGAAGGCGCGCCCGGGCGGCGATTCGCTCGCGGCGTATCAGACCTTGTACGAGGCGCTGAGCACGCTCGTGCGCCTGATCGCACCGGTCATGCCATTCATCAGCGAAGACATGTACCAAGGTCTCTCGCGCGAAGCCGCAGCCCCCGGGGCAGAGGCATCGGTCCATCTCACCGCGTACCCGGAGGAGCGACCGGAGCGGTTCGACGATGATCTGGAGCGGCGCATGCGCGCCGTGCGACGGGTCGTTGAGCTTGGCCGCGCCGCGCGGGCCTCGGCGGGCGTGAAAACGCGGCTGCCGCTGCCGAAGCTGATCGTCGTCTTCGACGCGGGCGATCGCGATCGGGGAGCGCTGGACGCGAGCTCCGAGCTCGCGGAGATCGTGAAGGATGAGCTCAACGTGAAGACTCTCGAGATCCGGGATCAGGCCGAAGGGCTCGTGAAGGAGACCGTCAAGCCCGACCTGAAAGTGCTCGGACCAAAGCTCGGTAAGGATCTGCCACGGATCCGGCAGGCACTCGCCGAGGGACGATACGAACGCCGCGATGGATCCATCGCGGTGGAGGGGCTCACGCTCGCTCCGAACGAGGTGCTGGTCTCCCACGAGGGCGCACCCGGCCATGCCGTTGGCCGCGACGCGGGAGCGACCGTGGCGCTAGAGACCAAACGCACGCCGGAGCTCGAGCTTGAAGGCCTCGCGCGCGAGATCGCCCATCACCTGAACAACCTGCGCAAGGACGCCGGGCTCGACATCGCCGACCGGATCGCGCTCCGCTACGCCGGACCGATCTCGGCCGCGTTCGAGCGCTACGGTGACTTCATCGCCGAAGAGGCCCTCGCGACGAATGTGGCCAAGGGCCTCGTCGGCCGCGGCCACTCATGGAAGGGCGAGCTCAATGGGACGAGCGGCGAGCTCGAGATCGAGAGGACCTGACCTGCGGGCTGGCGTCGCGGGGAGTGCTAACGCGTCGCGCGGGTCGGCGCCTCCAGGAGGGCCTTCATTCGTTCGAGACTCGCCTGGTCCGTCTTCCTCGCGATCGGCCGAATGAGGATCGGCGAAAGGAACTTCAACGGCCCACGAAAGTCGATATCACCCGCACGGACCACCCGCGTGCCGCCGTTCTCACGTGAGAAGGTCCAGATCAGCAGATAGCGATAAGGCTTGAGACTCTCGGTCACGAACCGCGCATTCGGCTGAAATTCGCGCACCGTCGCGTCCAGGTCGCTCGTGCGACCGAGAAAGCGCACTCGAGAGCGGATCGTCGTACCCACATCGACGGGCGTTTTCGAGGCGCTGGAAGCCAAGACCGTCGAATTCCATTTCGGCGAGTTCGCCGGGTCCGCCACGTACGCGAATACCTCTGCGACCGGTCGCGCTATGTGAATGGAATTCTGAACACGTCCCACAGCCGCGGCCTCCTCAGAGCCCGAGGACCTGCTTCTTCTTCGCCGCGAACTCTTCGTCCGTGAGGACGCCGTTCCGATGCAGATCGGCGAGCATCAGCAGGTCGTCGATCCCCGCGCGGGAGCCCGCCGGCCGAGCGCCTGCGTGGGCCGGCTTGATGCGATGGTCCACCTTCTCCTGGAGCGTGTTCTTGATCGGCGTGAAGACGGTTGCCAGAACGAAGAGCGTCATGACGATCGCGAGGTCCGAGCCTTGTCCCGTCGTCGCGACGAAGAGCCGCTGGAAAAGCGCGAGCGAAGCCGTGTACAGGCCGCCGAGGGTGGCGGTCAACAGCACGTAGACGACGGTTCGATTGATGATGAGATCGATGTCGTAGAGGCGGTGCCGCAGGATCGCGATCCCGACGGCGGCCGGAAGTGCGCCCAGCGCGAGGCTCCCAAGGAGTTCGCTCGGCCCGGCGAGCAAAGGGACGAATCGGGAGGCCGCCTGCATCAAGAACGAAAGAAGGAGCAGCGCACCGGCGAAGGCGAACCACTTGATCTGATGACGCTCCTCGTCGCCGGCTCGGCGCACTCGGTCAAAGAGGGCGAGGACGCTCACGACGACGAGCACCAGCAGCAACGGCTCGAGTACCTGTCCGATCGCGTCGAAGAATCCCGCGTACTGGTCGAGGCCGATGGGGTTCCGTATCGAGGGATATCCCGCGTGCGCGTAGGTCGCGGGGGCGACCATCGTGAGCCCTACCGCGAGAACGAAGTTCACCGCCGCGAAATAGGCGGCTGGCTTCCAGCGCGGCGAGGGGAGGCGTCCATCCGGGAACAGGAGCGGGAGGAACAAGGCGAGGACCGCGATCCCCGGCATGTCGGCCCAGAAACCGAACCACGCCATAGCCTGCCCGAAGGGGATGGTGCCCGGCGCCACAACCAGCGCCTGGACCGCGTACTCGCGCGCGAAGAAGGAGAAGGCGAGGCTCACGGCGGCGCCGCAGAACATCCAGCCGATCGGATGTGATTGGTGCGTGCTGACGATGAGCGCACCGATCACCGCGCATCCCAGGATCGCCACCAGAGACCAGATGTCGACCAGAGTCACTTGACCCACGAAACGCGACTCGAACACAAGGCTCGTACCCGCCAGAGCGATGTATAGGACCACGCTCGCCCAGGCGAGCCAGCGCGAGCGGGAACCCGGGGCCCGGGCGCCGGCGATCGCGGACGCCGCAACTGTCATGAGAAGAGCCTACGCGTGGGGTACTAGAGCAGGGCGCTCCGGAGGGCGGCGTAGATGAGCCGCGGGGCACGGCGCCCGCCCGGGCCCGTCAGAGCGGTGCGCCAGGTCGGATAAGAAAGGAGCGCATGAGCGAGAGCGACCGCGTCGCTGGTCCGCATCCGCAACCCGCCGCGTTTTGCCAGGTCGTTGAGCGTCCGCGCAATGATCCCCAGACGGACCGTGTCGAGCTCCTTCAGGAGCGCAGCAACATCCCGTGGCAGCGCGCCGTCGACGAGCGTCTCCAGTAGGACGGACTCAGCACGGTATTCCCGCTCATGCATCGCGATCAGCTCGCCGAGAACAGCGTCGGCGCTCTCACCGCGAGGCCGCCAGCGCTCGATGCGGCCGATGAGCGCTTCGGCGCGCACGCGGAGGGCGCTCTCGACGAGCCGCTCTTTCGTCGGAGCGTGGAGATAGACGGTCCGCGCCGCGACGTGCGCGCGACGCGCGACATCAACCACGCGCAGATCGGCGAATCCCCGGCGAGCCACCTCGCGCAACGCGGCGCCCTCGATCGCGCTCCGTGTACGTGCGGTGTGTCGGGCGCGTTCGCTCTGCACGTAGCGGCGCGAATTCACTTCACGTCTAGTGTAGCGGAAGATCTGTTGCCCATCGACCGCGAGATGACCGGGCGCTATCGTTGATGCAGTTATGGGCGACCTGGCGTTCGTTTTCCCGGGGCAAGGCTCGCAGATCGTCGGCATGGGCCGCGCGGTCTACGAGTCGTCCGCACGCGCGCGTCAGATCTTCGACGAGGCGGATCGCATCCTGGGTTACAAGCTGTCCACGATCTGCTTCGAGGGGCCGGCCGAAAAGCTGAACGAGACATCCGTCGCGCAACCCGCGGTGCTCGCGACGAGCATCGCGATCCTCGAAGCGTTCATCGAGTCGGTCAACGAGAAACTGGGGCGCCGTGTGAGCGACGGTACTG